>JAAYOX010000292.1 GCA_012520135.1 Clostridia bacterium | reverse complement strand
CAAGGGAATCAGCTTTGAAACCGCCATCATCGAGCGCTATCGCCGCCGGGAAAGCAGTGTTGAGGAGGCGCTCATCGAGATGTACCTGGCCGGCGTCTCTGTGCGCCGGGTGGAGGACATCACGGAAGCGCTGTGGGGTACCAAAGTCTCCCCCTCCACCATCAGTGAGCTGAACAAGAAGGCCTACGTCCATATCGAAGACTGGCGCAACAGACCGCTGCAGGGTGGGAAATATCCCTATGTCTATGTGGATGGAATTTATCTCAAGAGCAACTGGGGCGGCGAGTACCAAAATGTGGCCATTTTGGTGGCAATCGCAGTCAACGAGGACGGCTATCGTGAGGTTTTGGGTGCCGCTGAGGGCATGAAGGAGGCCGCCAAGAAAATTGAGGACGGCGTCGAGGAGACGCTGACCTATGCGGATTTTCCCTTTGAGCACTGGACTCGCATCCGCACCAACAACGTCATTGAACGGCTGAACCGGGAGATCCGCAGGCGCACCCGGGTGGTCGGCTGCTTTCCTGATGGGAATTCAGCGCTCATGCTGGTCTGTGCCAGACTTCGGCACGTGGCCGGCACTCAATGGGGCAACAAAAAATATATGAATATGAAGCATCTGGAGGCGGTTATCGAAGACACTTCCTGTGCCAGCTGACTTCACTCCTTCAGAGACTGCAAACTAATTTGCGCATAAATCTTGACACTACCTGCAAATCCACAAAATAAGTAACCCCCAGCCCCTTAAGAGCTTGATTGCTCCCAAGGTTTGCTGGAGGTAAAAAAAGCCCCGCAAGAGAGCCTAATTGCCTGCTTTCCTGCGGGGTAGTTGTTTTGTATGTTATGATTATTAGTCTAATACTTGAAACTTTATTGGTTTGATTCAAATACGAAAACGAAATCCATTACATAATCTACACCCTCTGTTACACAGTGGACTTTCATTTCTTGAGTCTTGCCTATAACATCCTTGATGGTATCAGGTCTATTCATAAGATTTGCTCCGAAAAATGCACAATCCCACCATAAATCGCTTCCTTTTTCGTTAGGTAATGTGTCCCCATTAGCATCCTTAAAGTTTACTTTTCTGCCAGCAACGGATAAACTCCAAATTTCTGGAACTTCAGCTAGTTTCATAAATGCTGTACTTAGCCCTGTTGCTCCTAACCCATCAAGTGGATCCATTTCCTCAGCCTCATCGGAAAAAAGGAATTTTACAGTCAATGTGTCTTTATCATATTCCACTGTCAATTTATTAGGTGGTGATGAATTTGGTGCTTGATTGTTTATTATTGCTGTAAAATCATCAAAGGCATTCCTAACATTTTCTATCCCATTTGTATTGTCAATTACAGCTACAGCAATGCTTGCTTCAAAGTGCTTAGTATTAAGGAAGCCAGTTGGTAGTTCTAGCTCTCCCATTATAGTGTAGTTTCCTGCAACACTGCCATTAAAATCAGACATTTCCCAATTAACTGCCACTAATCTTTTGGTGCCATCATCAAGCGTTATCATGATTTGACTAGGTATTATCGGAAGTAGTTCCTCAACTGTTATTCCCATAACAACCTTTATATCGTCCAAGGCCTGAATATCTATTACTTCCATTTTATCAGAACCGTATATAGGCTCTAATACTGGTTCATCATTTATATCAAATCCTGCTAATACTTTGTATGAAAACATATGTCCCTTTTCTAGAGCCGGGGCATTTTGAATGGCCTCTTGTGCATCATAACAATCCAGAAACGCTTCGACATAGTCATCCAGAGCGATAAACTTAGTTCCAGTTATTACTCTATCTAAATAAGGCAAATCGCCGTTCTTGTCTAGCAAGAACCCATAAAGTCTACCCGATTTTTCAGTATTAACATCTTCCCAAAGGCTATAATTAAAAATCACATACTCGTTACCTACTTGACCTCCGGTAGCAGTTATCTTTTGTCCTACTTCTGCTTCCAATAAATAAGTCTGTGCCTCAGTAATTCTGCTAGTTGCTTCATCTACTTCCCCTTGCGAATTGTTTACAGTTACATGATTTTCTGCAACAATCCTTTGATAACCATTCCAGCTAGCAGTAAGGTAGTCCACTTCAGAAGCTTGAGCAAGAACTTGGTTGTAGTTGGTTAAGTCGACTTCAATAGCTTCTGCCTCTAAATTTATTGTTATAGTTTCATCTTTATTAGCTTTAATAGTTTCGCTTTTTTCAATATAACCTACAGCGGAAATACGATAATAGTATACCCCGCTATACTCTAGTATATGGCTCCCGTCATCTTCTATAGATATAATATTGCCTTCACTGTCAGAAACTACAATTGTTGCATCACCAGGTGTTACTGAAAAACTTATTTTATACTTCGCTATTTTATACATAGCGGTAATTATTAAATCTTCAGTTACATTTGCAAACTCTTTATCCCATCCAGTAAATTCATAACCATCTCTGTTTGGATTTTCTAGAGCTGTAGCAGCCTCGCTATGTTCTACCATTTCAGTTTTTAGCACTGTTCCATCATGGTCTTTAAAGGTTACTGTGTATTTGTTAATTGCAAATTCCGCTGTTACTGTGGTGTTCGCTTTAACATTAACATCTGTCCTTTCGGCAGTTGTTGCGCCATCACTCCATTTGACGAAATGATAACCTAAATTTGCTACCGCTGTTACTTGTGTACCATCTTTGCTATATCCCACAGTTTGATTAGTAATGCCACTAATACTTCCATTTTCTCCTGCTTTATAAACCAGAGTAAACATTGGATCCTTTTTTACTTCCAGTCCATTAAATGCAACCGTTAAATTGTTTAGTGCATTTGTAACCATAGTCCCTGTTGCATCTTTATTTGCCATTACCTGTTCTGCTATGGCTATGACATTTTGTAGTGTTTCCCAACTATCTGATGTATAGTCCTCTTGGTTTAACCCCTGAGTTTCTGCTAGTTTAGCTTCAAGCTGCTGGATTTCCTCACTTTTATCTATTTCACCATTCCGTGCCTATCCTTTATAGGATTTCGACCGGTCTACACCGTACGTGCCACTTTCATGGCATACGGCGTTCCATCGAGGGTTGTCCCCCCTACTAGGTTCCTTCGCTCCCACCTGTTTTATCCTTTTCGTATGTCGCCATACAAATACAAACGGCAAGTGATCAACACTACTATGAACCTGCTGACTCCCTATATAGATCATTGGATTTACCCATCCTTCTTATATAGGGCCTCAAACGTTCCGTACCAACCATCCCTTTTTTTGATGACCTTAGGTTTCCACTATGCTACATAAGAAAACTAGATTTAATAGCCCGAATTATTTCTAGTCCAACTATACCATTTCAGATATAGAGGCCGATGATAAGCCCAAGGTAATGTTTGTATATCATCGGCTAACTTATGCAGCTTTAAGCATGGATTCACTTTATTAACCATAGCCACCTTTTAAGGAGCCCCGCATACGACTTGCACGTATTACGACTTCACCTGGCTTCACATCAATAAAGGAGTAACTTTAAATGATGTGCAGGAGGATTAGGCTCGATGATAAAGGCTATTTTCATCGGTTAGGAATTTCACCTAACAATTGGTT
>JAAYOX010000291.1 GCA_012520135.1 Clostridia bacterium | reverse complement strand
CCGGTTGGTTCTCTTGGCTTAGATCGTCTTGATTAAAATAAAAGTTACTGAGAAAACCGTGTTTATTGATTCTTTTTACCGCTACCTTATGGCCTTTAGCTGACCTGACTTCGTTTAAGGACAGTATATCTTTAGCCAGATTGCCGTCCTGGGTGATGAGCAGTAGCCGGTGGGACAGGCGGAACTTGGTAAAGATGACTGCAAATACATTGTCGGCAAAATTGTCTGTTTCTTCTCCCCTGATTTCAATCAGGTTTTGCTGCTGCAACTTCTGGAGTAGTAACAACCCATGTTTGGCTTTGTCCGCCAGTTCCTGGTTGGTGGGGTTCCCCTGATGCTTGACTAATTCGTCAATGACCCGGATGGAAATGATGAGTTGGTTGCCGGTTTCCTGTAGCAGGGGAGTAATGTTTTCCAGAAATTGATCAATTCTGAAATGGAGTAAGCTGCAGGTATCAATAAATAGCTTATGGGTATTAACATAATAAGCTAAGTTGGAGGCAGCTTGCTGTTGTTTTGTTTCCTCAATGGCTTTTTTAATCTGTTGCTGCTGCTGGGCCGTGAGGACTGCCTTGGGATCTGAAACAACGACGCCGATAGCTGCTAACATGTCCAAGGCCTGTTTTTCCGAAATTTCCAAAGTACGTGCAATGGTAGATACGGTAATTCCCATATGCGCCCCCCTTATTTTGATTTTAGTTTTAATAGGTCGTATCTTTCAGGTACTGGATATCACCTCCTGGATTACCATCCTTTTCATTATACACTTTTAGACTGCCTTCGCCATCTAAATGGCAGCAGACAATCGGAAAACCGGGTAGGGATTGATTGTGGTTCAAGCTTAAAATATCCTGAGCCAAATTCTCTGCCTGGGTGATCAAGAGCAGCCGGTAGCTGCTTTTATGCCTGGCGAAGACAGAGAAAAGTAAGCTGTTGATTGTTTTATCCGTCTGTTCACCGCGGATTTCGATAACTTCCCTGGCCTGCAAATAGGTCAATAAAGCCAGCCCTTCCTTAGCTTGGCCCGCCTTTAAAGGATCGGGAACCAGGAGCATGTTTTGAAGGGTTTCCACTACCAAAAGGGGTATAATGAGCCGGTTGCCGTGTTGTTTAAGTAAAGGAGCGAATTGATCAAAAAACTCCCGGGAATTATCGGCCAAAAGGCTGTCGTAGTTAACAAATATTTTATAGTTCTTGGCAATGGTGTTTAGAGCATCTCCATCCAACAGCGGTTTGCCCTGCAAGGTTTGCTCTAAGCTACCCGTACCGGGAAAACACATAAACCATTTTTTTAAAAAAGAGCCGTTGTGGACATTAATAATTTCGCCACCCAAAGTGTCTTCGGAAGAATACCCGGAAGTTTGGATTACTGAGGTGAGAGCCGGGTATAATTCCGGTTTTTCCTCCAAAACCTTATCCAGCACGGCGGAGATCGCTACATACTGGGTAGGGCTCATCGGGGTTTTACCGGTTTCCAAATTATTGACGGTTTGTCTGGTAACTCCAATGAAGTCACCCAACTCCTGAGCGCTGAGATTTAGTAGCTGTCGTACCGAGCGTAAAGAGGCCTGCAGGTTAGCAATCATTTTTTCCCTGGTATGCAGGAAAAAGTCGAACATTGTCATCACCGTCCTAATAGTACTATAGCAAAAATAAATATACTTGTCAAATAATTTTACAAACTAATTTACAATTGACATTTTCTTTGCGAACAGCACCTTGCTGAAAATGTTCGGCGGCAGTGATGACTGTGGTATACTACTTATTGAGATCCTCGGCAGAAATGAAAAAAAGTAATTTAACCTATGAAATAAAACTTATTTGAGGCGGAAGGGGATGACGGACTGGTGACTTCCCTGATTATTGCTTGCTATACTCTGGAGGACGAGGTTAATCTGGTTATTAAGGAAACAGGGGTAGATTACCCTGTTATTTGGATTGAATCCGGACTTCATGCTTACCCAGATAAACTGCGGGACGCAATTCAGGATCAGATTGATAAAATCGCCAATGTGGAACAATTGATTCTGGTCTTCGGCAATTGTGGCAATGCCCTGACCGGTATCCGTTCGGAGAATGCCAAAATTGTGATCCCGCGGGTGGATGACTGTATTACACTTTTATTAGGGTCCCTTGCAAAAAGAATGGAACTGACGGCTGAAGCGGCCACTTACTTTTTCACCAGGGGCTGGATTATTAATGAGATGAATATTATCAAGGAGTATGAGCACTGTATTGAAAAATACGGATCGAAAAAGGCAGAGCGGATCATGAAGGTAATTTTGAAAAATTATAAGCGATTGATGCTAATTGATACCGGGGCCTATCCTATGGATGATGACTGTTTGGTCAAACCTAAAGAGATGGCGGCTAAGTTTGCCCTGGAGTACCAGATCGAAACCGGTACTTTGGACTTTTTAAGGAGGCTGATTACCGGTCCCTGGGATGAAGATTTTATAATGCTCCCACCGGGGACGCCCTTATCCCTGAATGATTTCGGAATTAACATTGGAGCAGGATCTCAAATCGCTCAAACGGGTTCTAGCAGGGAATAGTAGTAATTTGAGCTCTTCTTCGTAGCAGAAAGGATAAAAAGGATGGAAATGAATTCACCAACCAACGAAAATAGAGCTTGGCTGAGGCAGATAACCCTATTTCTCGTCAGCCAGAATATATCACTTTTCGGTTCTTCTGTGGTGAGTTTTGCTATCATTTGGCATATTACTTTGGAAACATCATCGGGCACATGGGTCATGCTTTTTACTATCTGTGCCTTACTGCCCCAGGTGCTTGTATCTTTATGGGGCGGTGTATGGGCGGACCGGTACAACCGGAAGCATTTGATTATGTTGTCTGACGGTTTTATTGCATTGGCTACTTTGGGGTTAGCCATTGCCTTTTGGGCCGGCTATCAAAGGCTGGAGATGCTCCTGGCCGTTTCCCTTGTTCGCTCCATTGCAGGGGGGATTCAGGCTCCGGCCGTCAGTGCAATGTATCCCCAGCTTGTGCCGGTGGAAAAGCTGACTAAGGTGCAGGGCGTCAACCAAACCCTGAATTCGGTTCTGATGCTCCTGTCCCCGGCAGTGGGAGGTGTGGTGCTGGGGTCGATGGGAATCGTATGGGCTTTTATGGTGGATGTGCTTACCGCTTCCTTGGCAATTGTGGTGATGAGTTTTATTCCGGTGGAGAAAGTACGGGCAGAGGGAGCGGATACTTCCGTCATGGCAGAGCTCAAACAAGGGATAGTCTACACTTTCAGTAACCGTCTCCTGAAAACCGTATTGATCTGCTTTGGAGTTTCCTTTTTCCTGATTACCCCGGCGGCTATGCTGACTCCTTTGTTTGTGGAGAGGACCTTCGGCAGCGATGTGTGGCGGCTGACGGCTAATGAAATTGCCTGGACCCTGGGTACTTTAATTGGAGGGGTTTTCGTTTCCGTTAAAGGGGAATTTAAAAACAAGATCTATACTGTTGCCGCTGGCATGGTAGCCTTTGGTATTTCTTTTGCCCTCCTGGGTCTGGCCCGGAACTTTACATTCTATTTGGCGGTGATGGGAGCCTCCGGCTTTTTCATGCCCATGGTGGCCACGGCCCAAACGGTGCTCATCCAGGAAAACGTAGAGGCGGCTATGATGGGGAGAGTGTTTTCCTTGATTCACATTGTTACCGGCACCGCCATGCCGGTAGCCATCATTTTCTTCGGTCCCCTATCGGACCTGGTGCCTATCAGCTATATTTTGCTGGCAACAGGAGCGTTACTGGCCTTGACGGGTGTCCTGTACCAAATGATGAGCAAGCGGATGGGCTTGGTTTACTAGATTAGGGAACTGGGCTGTGGAGCCGGGGCAGACCCCGGTTGACAGTGGTCTCAGATATGTTATAATTAGATGGCATCGGAGCAAAATGATCAGTACAACCCTTGGGAGCGATATTGAGCAGAACAAGGGTTGTTTTATCTCACCGGAGGGGAGTAAGATGGCCGGCAAGGGGATTAAAGTAGTAACTGATAATCGAAAAGCAAGACATGATTACTTCATCGAAGAAACCTATGAAGCCGGGCTTGCTCTTACCGGCACGGAAGTAAAGTCCCTCAGGGCCGGGAAAGCTAACCTGCAGGATAGTTTTGCCCGGGTTGAAAACGGGGAAGTGCTCCTTTACAATATGCATATCAGTCCTTATGAAAAAGGCAACCGGTTTAACCATGATCCCAAAAGGGTGCGGAAGCTTTTGCTCCATAAATCGGAGATCCGCCGCCTGATTGGCAAGACCCAGGAAAAAGGCCTAACCCTGGTCCCTTTAAAAGTCTATTTCAATCCCCGGGGATTGGCCAAATTGGAACTGGCACTGGCCAGGGGGAAGAAGCTTTACGATAAGAGAGAGGCCATGGCTGAAAGGGATGCCAAAAGGGAAATGGAGAAAGCCATGAGGGAGAAGCAAAAGTACGTTTAATATTGTATTATATTTAGTGTATAATATTTATATACGGGGGCGTACTGGTTTCGACGGGGGAATGTATTGGCAAGAGTAGCCAGGCGGGGTTCCATTAGCCCGTAAAACGGTGGACTTAAATTAAACGCAGAAGATAATTACGCTTTAGCTGCTTAGTTGCAGTTAACCTCCTACCTACTGCTCCCGCGGTGTAGGATAGGGGGCCAATCAGCGGGATACTTCAAGCCCACCATCTGCTAAGCTTGAGGGAAATTCAGCGGATTAGTCGATGATGGATCCTGTCCTTGGGAGACATCGTTGGCGAATGTAAAGCAAGGACTATCCTGGTAGAAGCTTTTGTGGGTACTCCTTCGGACGGGGGTTCGACTCCCCCCGCCTCCACCAGCAAAGGTCACAATCGTGTCTATATCGATTGTGTTTTCATATACTACAACCTTTTTAACATAAGCCTGGATGATGCGCTTTTGCTCTTCCGGGCTTTTATTTTTTATGTCAGCGTCCTTTTGTAGATACTTCCGTATCATCTCTTCTGTTGGAGCATGAGTCTGAGCTTGCAGTTTAGCTTCTTCTAGTCTCCGCACCAAGTCAGCTTTCTTGGCTTCCAAAGCGTCCATTTTGTCTTTCATGGAAGGATGAAACATTCCGGCTGCTATGGCGTTAACTATGTTATTTATTTCAGTCTGAATACCTGCAAGCTGGTCAGTGAATAATTTTATGTCCCGGTTTATTTCCTTGCTTTGGGAAGCGGCATAACCCAATATCTTTATCACAAGCCTATCTATAGCTTCAGGAGAAAACATGTTTTTCTCAAGGTGGTCAATTACAGCACTTTCAACATAATCCTTGTTAATTGCTTTCATATCACATGCTTTAGTCCTTTTTCTGGTGGAGCATTCATAACTGACATAAAGGTCCTTATTTCTGCCGGCAGTTTTCCTTGTACCGGTCATTGCTCCATTGCATTTGCCACAATAAATTAAACCGGCCAGTAGGTAATTTTCTTTTGCTGAGTTAGCCCCTTTCTTATTCTTAATCATTCGTTCCCTCACCCTCTCCCAGGTTGCATCGTCAATAATTCGAGGCATACCGTCCTCAATTCTGATAACCTCATCAGCTGGCTTGTCCTTCCGATGGTTCCTCTTGCCGAACTCTTTCCTGGCCGTTCTGTTAAATATGTATGTTCCCCGGTACTTCTCGTTCCGTAGAATGTCATGAAGGCTGTTTTTGCCAAAGGGGCGGCCAGTTTGTGTCCCATATCCCTCATTATTCAGTGCGTGGATTATTTCGCTGTATCCTTTCCCGGCAGAATACATCTCGAATATCATCTTTACTGCCCTGGCCTCATGTTTGTTGATTACATACGTTTTGTCATCTGCAACATCATAGCCTAGTGGTGGCTTGCCTCCGGTATGCTTTCACTGGTAGGCAGTTTCCTTCATGCCTTTCATGACTTCCCTGGACAAGTTAGCACTATAGTACTCTGCCATGCCTTCCAGGACTGACTCTAGAATGATGCTTTCCGGACTGTCGTCCAGATGTTCCAGGACAGAGATGAGCCTAACACCGTTTTTCTTGAGTATTCGCTTGTAATGTGCACTGTCGTACCTATCTCTGCTGAAGCGGTCTAATTTGTGCACTATGACAGCATCAAACAGGCCCAATGTACTGTCCTGTATCATTTGCAGGAAACCGGGCCTATCGTCAATTGTGGCACTTTTTGCTTCGTCGGTGTAAATTTTCACGATCTGAATATTGTTTTTCTGACAATAATCGCTAATCTGTCTTAACTGAGCATCTATACTTTCCTCTCTTTGGTTGTCAGAGCTATACCGGGCATAGACGGCGGCTTTCATGCTACTCATGAAATATCTCCTCTTGTATTAAATCAATTTTTCCGAAGTAGTAAGCAATTCCAACTGCTAAAACCACTATCTCATAGACAAAAAATAAGGGACTAGACGGAAATGCCAGTAGAGCCAAAACTCCTCCAACACAACTCCAAAGCAATATCTTTCTAAGGTGACTTTGCATTCCAGACACAATTGTGAAT
>JAAYOX010000290.1 GCA_012520135.1 Clostridia bacterium | reverse complement strand
GCAATGGATGTACCGTCAACTAATACAGTAGATGCCGTTGGTACAGCCTTTTCTGTAGCGGGTGGTGTAGTTGCAGGGCTTTTAGCCTTTACCGCCGGTGTGTATGCCTCATCTATTAAGATATACCAGTCGGTCATATACTCATGTGCCGGTTTAGATATTGAGAGATAATCACTTCCGGCATTAGGTGCTTTTTCATTTGTATAAATACCTACAACTGCTTTATCCTCTATAAAGTACGTAACCACATCAAACTGTGGCTTAATTATTTCATTACCCTTAGTATCTACAAACCCCCACTTGAGATTATCGTCTTGAACCCTGCCTTTACCGTGTGTGAAGGGTTCAATTCTTTTATACTTTCCGGGGGGAACCACTATATCGCCATTGGCATTTATATAAGCCTTTTTTAGCCGGTCCATAAAGAGGTCATAATCCAAACTCCAGTCATAATCTTTTGCTTCGATAATGGCAATTAAATCGTCAGTAGTTTCAGGAACAGCTTGATAATCCACTCCAACTTCTCTGCCTAATTTTTTCCCAATTTCCCCCGCTAACCGGTAGCCTTCAGGTAAAATATTTTTCCCCGTAGATAAATTGTAAAGCATTTCAACACTGGTGCCGCCATACTCACCTGATTCAACTACAGGCATCAAGACCTGGGCAAGACCATTCCCCACCTCGTCAATAAACCCATATGTCTCAAAGACTTCTTTTCCTGTTATGTCCAACAAATGCTCATTCCCTGACCTTATAGGATTCGTTGGATCATATGACACCGTTTTTATGAGTCCGTTTTCGTACCAACCTTGCATTAGATAATGAATAAAATGGCCTTTGGGTAATCTAAATACTTCTTTGCCCGTTGTGTCAATAAAGCCTCCATACAGATAATTTGCCTCCACGCCTATCTGACTATTAGGCTTAAATTGTTGAAAAAAGCTGATACCTTCTGAGAAGCCAAATAAAACTCTTTCTCTTTCGTGTGTAAAAAGCTTTTTACCCGTACTGTCTATAACATAGTCTTTCCCGGTTTCTAAATCCCATATATCAAGAAGCCCGTCCGAGGGGTCTTTTAGGCCTATATTATCTGATGGAGTAACTAACTCCTTGCCAAATACATTGATAGCTGTGGTTAAATTATTGTCGGTCCGCAATACAGGTATTATACCGGAAGGGCCCCATGTATGTACATAAACATCGTGAATGGGTGTGTATTTCCCCGGAGGGAACATCTCTTTACCTTCCTCATTAATAATACCCCACTTACCGTCAGTTGTCATAATCTCAGCATAACCATCAAAAAAGACTGAAATATGACGGTACTTGCCATATGGAACTACCGTCTCACCCTGCTTATTAAAAACGGTAGCACTAAGCCCGTCCCTTAATACAACCCTATTGCCAAAATAACGGGGATACCTGGCAAAGTCACTAAAGCCATCATGAATTTCAGCATACCCATCATGAGTATACTGGGGGCTTATTACTTCTTTCCTTGTTTCAGCGTTCACAAACCCCCAAACCGGTTTATCTAATACAGTCCTGGATTCACCACTGGAAACTGCAATCATGCCGTTTATCACAGGAGAAGCCTCATGATAACGTCCAATGTATTGTACAGAAAACCCATCCGGTATTTGTATTCCGTGAAGATTGTTTGGTATAGCTTGCGCTCCTACGGCTACAGGAAAAGCGGATAAAACCATTAAAATTGCCATGATTATACTTATCATTCTTTTTACTTTCATTTTTTGCTCCCTCCTTAAGTTCCACGATTATAATAACATCTATTGCTGCAAACTTCTACAAAAGAACAACCTTCACCCCGGGAGCATTGTGGTCAATATTTCGTTCCCCGTACAATATGCGATGATGGAAATGATGCTTTTGGATGCTCACTTTAGTTCGAACGTTTTGTGAACCGTATTACCGCGCTCCATAATCATAGCTATTCTAAATCCAGGGGCCAATGCAAAAACGGTCTTTTTCGGGAGACATTTACAGCAGTACTGGAATACAAGAACCAAATTAAGGAAAAGAGTGCAGCTATGTCTATGGCATATGTGGCGATATACATACTTCTTTTATCCTCCCCGGCAACAATTTCGCTGCTATACAGTAAACCTCCTGCCAGGCTAATCTAATTTAGTCAAGTCACAGAACCGTTTCCTGTTATTACTTCAGAACTTTTCTTTTTCCCCTAATTGTTGCGTGTTAGATTGTTTTTTTATGTGAAAAAAATATTATACACAAGCAATCCAATATTTGCTATGGGAATCCCGTAAATGGAGAAAATTGCTTAAGTTGTTTATACTTAAAGAGGTAATCAAATACACAATAACGGACTCCCGGAAGGGTTGCAATAAAAGTCATTAATTTCTTTGCCCAAAGCCGGTAGTCAAGCTATAATAAAGGTAAGAGACAATAATTGTTGCCATAGGGTTGGAAGTTGAGGAAGGAGGAGCGAAATGAGTTTGCAAACTTTTTACCTGGGAGATTTGCGCCCTGGAAACTGGCATGAAGTTTTCGTTTTCTGCCTTCAGTATGCTGACAGTTTTAATGCTCGCTTCCTGCAAAACGATGAGGACATGAGTGAAAGTTTCCGTGACTTCTTTGGTTTACCCGGTATCGAAATTTCCGGTTGGTTGGGTGCGCCTAACGGTGTTGTGATTAGCGGTCCGATGACCGAAGAAGCCAGAGATTTGCTTTATCAGTTGCAGGAACCGGCTTTTTACGGTGAACGTCCCGAACTGTGGGATATTAAATTGTTTGCCCAAGGTAGAGAAATCCTGTCTATTGGTGATTTTACTGAACGCTTAATCCATCTCACCGAAGAGGAGCTTGATTATTTGATCGCTCAGGAAGTGGACTTCAGTGATTGGGAAGCTATCGCCATGGCGGTTGCCGAAAATGAAGCGGATGTTCCGGTGGAATGGGATGAAGAGGAGTTAAGGGAAGTAGCCGGGATTATTAGCCAGTGGCTTGCCAGTGATAAAAAACATTAAATTGAGGAAGAAAAACCGGGTGGAAATGCCCGGTTTTTTTGTGACTTTGTACTAACAAACTTATCCACACTGAAAACTTTGTAATATTAATAAAAAGGCTGTTTATCCACATTATCCACAGGAATAGTATCAACAACTGTTGATAACTTAAGGATAATTTTTACTATTAGCACCAAAAAAATACTACCCTTACAATAGAAGGGTAGTATTTGGTACTTAATGGTTTTAGTCGGTTAATAATCTTTTTTCGCCTTTTAGCTCTACAATGGGACTGACATTTTGGGTTACTTCCAGGGTACCCAGGTAGTCCCCGGTTTCGTCCCGCACGGCAAAGTAGCGAATGTAAACAAATGTGTCCCCAAGTTTTAACCAAAAATCTTCGCTGTCTTTGGCACCGGATTTAAAATCGGCTACCAGTTTCTCCACGATGTGTACACTGGCAGGGGGATGGCAGTTCTCCACTTTTCGGCCTAAGATAGCTTTGGTCCGGTGAAAGATTCGTTCTTTACTCTGGGAGAAATAGCGGACAATATCATCTTTATCCACAAAAGTGATATCCACCGGCAATTGATTTAAAATAGCTGTTAATACCTTAACGTCTAATTCTCCGGTTTCAAATCTGACCGTATTGGAATCTACCACTTCAGGTTTTTGATCCAGTTCCGAGCCCAATTGTTCATGGCGGGTAGCCCGTTGGTAGAGACAATATCCTATTTCATTGCTTTCCTGAAGAATGTTGGTCCATTCATCTTGCGTTAAGGTATCCAGAGCCATGGGGAATAGGATGTTTTCTTCTTTATAAATCATTTCCTTGATGCGGTGAATAGCTTCCTCTGCAGTGGCAATCAGGGATTCTAAAGTGGCTTCAGGAGGAGGACTCTTTACTTGCTTAATCAGGTCCCTGATTTCATCATCTACTCCCCACATGACTTTGGGAGGGGCGGTAATGCCGTGTTTTTCCAAATAGGGAAAGAGGAGATTTTCTTTACGACTGTAATGCTTGTCCAGTTCCCACAACTGGTCAAATGCCTGGGAGAGCCGGTTCTTGTATTCTTCGCTGGGCATGGTTTTGGATTTCTGGATCAGGGGATTGATATACTCATCTATCACTTTTTCTATTGCGCGGTTTTCCTGCTGGAAAGTGTGAACCGGGTGGCCGGGTGGTGCTTGCCTTGGGCCGGCGTTTTTGTGGTAATCAGCCAAGGAGCCTTTAAACACTGCAGCATGGACATCACATAGTCTCTGTACTTCTTCCACAGGCAGACCCTCTTCAATCAAACTTTGTTCCATCGCCGAGATTTCCTCAGGGGAAACTCCTTCAATAATTGAAGCAAATCGATCCTGTACTTCTTCAACACTTTTGCCCTGATGCAATTCCATGATGACTTCCTTCATTAATTTTTGCCTATGTTCCCGGTTATTGATTAATTCGCTCACAACAGGCCTCCTCCTCATAAAAATTTGTAATATTCTACATTCTACAATACACCAAAATTAGGTTGGAATCAATTGACAGGGTGGTCGGTTGGGCCGGTTTCTTCACCCATCTCTTGCCGCAGGGTCAACAATCCTTCCATGGTCTTCGGAAAACCGGCGGTAGGTGCTACCAGCATGATGGCGTGTTCGATTTCCTCCCGGCTGCAACCGCTTTTGATCGCCTTAATGATGTGGGTCCTTAGAGCATATTTGTATTGGCAGGCGGTGGAAAGGGCTACTTTGATGAGCCAGCGGGTTTTTTCCTCCAGAGGACCGGAATTATGCAACAGCTTACCGTAGGTTTCATAGGCATCATAGACCTGACCGTGTTGGGAAATGAAATATTTAAGATTTCGTTCAATGGTATCCATGCAAAACACCTCCACAAATGCTTGATCATAGGTTGACCGAAGACCCTGCAACTTATGCCTACTTACTCCAATGTATAGCTACATTTTGCATCTTTGATTGTGCATGTGAAAAACTTTCACAAAAAATTTATTATTTAGCAGGATTTTTGGATAGCAATGGAGAACATATACGCAAACAACGAAACGCTGTTTCTAAAGACGCAACAATTTTAATTAGAATGCTTTGTAGGGGGTGTATTCAGGCAGAAGGCACATTGCTCAAGTAGGTGTTTCCCAGTCGTCTTTCAACTACCAAAAAAGGAGTGATTTTAATGAACATTTTTGACAGAATTACCGAGGCAGTTATAGCGGGAAGAGACGATGAAATTGTAAAATTGGCTGATGAAGTCATCGCCAATGGGATTGATCCTGTGGACGCCATTCAAAACGGCGGAGTTCGCGG
>JAAYOX010000032.1 GCA_012520135.1 Clostridia bacterium | reverse complement strand
GCATCAAGTATCTTCCAGTTGCAGGAGGGTCCCCCGGCAATCAGGCCCATTCCCTTGTTTTCCCTGGTATAAAGATTGAACTCCTCACAAGTTTTGAAGCCACAAGCACCGCAGTCCCAGGCCAACTCCGAAACCGAAGCATCAACACCTGCCAATACCAGTACCGGTGGATTGCCCCGGTCATAGTTTTCTTTGAGGGTCATGTAATCCCAGTAAACAAATTGATTAATTTTGGCCATGGCCCCCAGCATTTCGATAATGGGCACCAAATCCTCATCAGTAATAATTTCCGTCTGGATTTTCAGCCTCCCGGTAACTGTAGGCGCCTTGTAAATAGCCTGCACCACGCTTTTAGCAACAGCTAACAGGTTTTCCCGGACAGCTTCCCTGCCGTCAATCCTGGCCATTTTCTTTCCCCTCCTCCCGCTTGGGTATCCACTTCCGGTAATCAAAAGTAGTCACGGTACGAGGTGTAATATACTGTTTTCTGGCATTTTCCATGACTTTACCCATGTTAATCAGGTGATAATCAGGATTGATGTCTACAAATGGGTTTTTAGCCAGCGTTGCTACAGGAACGCCCACCACAAAACCTGAATACCGGCAGTAACCCAGCAATTGTCCTGCCATACCCACACTGGCGAATGGGCGTGCATCTACCAATAGCCGGGTCGCCATCCATAAAGCGGAACCGACGGCAAAACCCAGGTCATTGACCCTGATGGAACAAAGAGGGCCTTTGATAGTTGTTTCTGAGCGGCGATCCGTACTGTCTACAAGACCGTAGCTTGTTTTTTTATTTTCATAAAAATAGCTGCAATCGGGTCTTCCCCCACAAATACCGCAACTGGCATCGGCAGCATTATCCCCGGCCATCCTGGAACCAAGAAAGATAATGGCATCAGCTTCCCTAACCATTACCGCTTCATACTTGTAGACCTCTTCCCAAGACTTCCTGGTGTAAGCCAACTCCTCCATTTTCCTGGCGATCTCTTCCTGCTCAGCCTGGCCGTAAACCAGCTCCGCTTCCACATGGGAAACACCTCCCACAAAAGGAGCGGTCAAGGCCGCATTAATCATCAGCCGGGCAGCTGCCAAAGTTCCTTCCCTTCGTCGCAAATCTTGGGGCGAATAGGGGGGGTACTCATAAAGATACTCCCTGCCGCTAAAATCATCATGTTTGCCCATCGTCTGACTCCCCTTTCTTATGGACTCTTTTTCCAACTTTCTCGTAACTTACTGCAATGTTTATGCCAACTTCCTCCGGTTTATTTCCCCGCCCAAAAGCTTAAATTACGTGAACTTGAGCCTTATATCTGTTGCACCTGTAGTGCAACAGCAGCGCAACAGTACAACAAAAAAACCGCTCTACGGCGGTATTGCTTGTCAACAAACTACATTTCCCCCATCGGTGTTAATCCCGGGCTTCAGTGGAGCCCGGTTTGGGGATGAGCTCAGTCGCCTGCGGATGCCTCCGAAATCGCACCCTACGGCGCTCATGCCGTCGGCATTATCCCTAAGGCTCCTTCCGCTCTTTTTATTTTGGCTCCAATTCAGCCCCTGATTAACACCGATGAGCTTTTGTCTATAGTCTGTTCAATTCAAAAAGCGATATTAATAATGAACCGGCAGTGTCTTATGGCAGATTCCATACTTTTTCATGCGGCGATACACTGTGGTACGATTGACTCCCAGTAATTCGGCAGCAAGCGTGATATTGCCTTTTGCCTGCCTGAGTGTTGCAACCAATTCATTTCGCTGTATATTGTCTGCCTCGTCATTAATGTGCTGTTGCTGCTCTACGTATTTAACAAACAGCTCCTCAAAAATTACTTGCCTGTCTGATAAAGCGGCCATTCTTTCCACGGCATTTTTTAACTCACGAATATTGCCCGGCCAGGCATAATTGAGCATCAGTTCTTTTAAACCCTGGCTCAAGACATAGTTTCGGGAACTTAAATAGTTGTACCGGTTTAAAAAATGCTCTGCCAGTAACAAAATATCGTGGCCCCTTTGGCGTAAAGGAGGCAAGGTCAAAGTAATTCCATTGAGACGGTAATATAAGTCCTTACGGAACAAATCCTTTTGAACTAATTCGGCCAAATCCCGGCTGGTAGCACCTATGACCCGGACGTCTACCTCCCTGCCCCGCTCCTCTCCCAAACGGTATAGCTTCTTTTCTTCCAGCACCCTTAAAAGGCTTAATTGGACTTCGTAAGGAGCGTCCCCTATTTCATCCAAAAATAATGTGCCTCCATTAGCTTGTTCAAACCTGCCTGCCCGGCCCCGGCGAGATGCCCCGGTAAAAGCCCCATCTGCATAGCCGAACAACTCACTGGCGACTAATTCTTTAGGAATAGCACTGCAGTTAACAGCCACAAAAGGCCCTGAACGGCGATCACTGTAATCATGAATATACTTGGCAAGCACTTC
>JAAYOX010000289.1 GCA_012520135.1 Clostridia bacterium | reverse complement strand
TACTAATACAGATATATTTTTCGGTATTATCTTGATCATAGCGCTTCTGGAAGCAGCCCGCCGGGCCACCGGTTGGGTAATGGTACTCATTGCGGGGGTATTTTTGCTTTATGCCTTTCTAGGTCCTTATATTCCGGGTATTTTAGGCCACAAAGGCTATGCCTTGAGAAGAATTGTTTCTCAAATGTATCTATCTACTGAGGGCATTTTCGGAGTACCTTTAGGGGTATCTGCCGATTACATTTTCCTGTTTATTTTCCTTACATCCATGCTGGAAAGACTGGGAATGGGTGCATTTCTACTGGATTTAGCCATGGCAATCATGGGCCGTTTTGCCGGGGGGCCGGCTAAAGTAGCGGTAGTAGCCAGCGGTTTTATGGGTTCAATCTCCGGTAGTGCCGTAGCTAATGTGGTGGGTACCGGTTCCTTTACAATTCCCTTAATGAAAAGGAACGGTTACACTTCTCATTTTGCCGGTGCAGTAGAAGCCTGCGCTTCCTCAGGCGGGCAGTTTATGCCGCCGATTATGGGGGCTGCTGCCTTTATAATTGCTGAATTTTTGGCCATACCCTATATATCTGTTGTCGGTGCGGCAGTCATTCCGGCCTTACTATATTATTCCACCGTATTGTTTGGCGTTCATTTTGAGGCATGTCGTTCCGGTTTGCGAGGCTTGCCCAAAGAAGAGCTTCCTTCTGCCATAGCGGTATTGAAAAAAGGGGGGCATTTCTTAATACCTTTAGGAGTACTGGTTTTTCTTCTGGTTGTAGTCCAAAACAGCCCAATTAGAGCAGGTTTTTGGGCCATCATGAGTATGTTTGTCGTATCGTTTTTCCGGCGGGAAACCTGGCTTACTTGGGAAAAATTCCGAGACGGCTGTGTAGCATCCGCTCGTAACGCAGTAGGAGTCGCATTAGCTTGTGCCACCGCCGGTATTGTAGTGGGCACCATAAATCTTACCGGAGTAGGGTTAAAACTGTCTGCTTTTATTTCAATTCTGGCGGGCGGTAATGTTTGGCTGGCCATGATATTGACAGGAACTGTAGTTATATTTCTTGGCATGGGATTGCCTACAACTGCCGCATACATAGTTGCCGGTACGATGGCGGCGCCGGCGTTAGTGGAATTGGGTCTGTTACCTTTAGGTGCTCATTTGTTTGTGTTTTATTTTGCTATTATTTCAGCTATCACACCACCGGTAGCCCTGGCTGCATATGCTGCTGCCGGAATTGCACAATCCAATCCTATGCGGATTGCCTTAACTTCTTGTAGGTTGGGCCTGGCAGCATTTATTATTCCCTTTCTTTTTGCTCAATCACCGGCTCTATTGGCACAAGCGGCTTGGCTTGACGTACTGCTCACTACCTTTTCGGCCTTTATAGGGACGGCGGCATTAGCGGCCGGCACAATCGGTTTTTTGTTTAATAATGTATCAGCTATTCAAAGATTGCTGTTAGTTGCAGGTTCCTTGACCATGCTACATGTAAGTTTGGTTACTGATGTTGTCGGTTTGAGTCTGATTACGGTTGCCGTACTTTTAAACTTAAAAAGCGGAAAACCAGGTTTTGCTCCAACCAATGAAACTGTTCAATGAGCCTGAATTATTCACTATTACTGCAAAAAAGCATTGATAATGCATTTGTGCAGCAGAAAGTGCCGGTGAACTTGGAAAGTAGAATGTATGAATGCCTTGGCTACAAATGGCGTTAACCGTTGACTAGGCCAATATTGCCGGTATCTTTGCCTTTTGATAAACGGATGGCACATTTGTTGCTATAGTAAGAAAAATAGAAAAGTTTGCTTTTACTAAAGTTAAAAGGAGGAAATTATTATGGCTGAATTACTAGCCCCAATGCCCGGAAAAGTAGTTGCTTTGCAGGTGAAAGTAGGAGATCAGGTCCAGAATGAAACGGAAGTGTTAATACTCGAATCTTTGAAAATGGAGTTCCCCGTTTATGCCGGTTCCAGCGGTTCCGTGAAAGAACTCAAAGTGGCCGTTAATCAGGAAATAGAGCAAGGAGACGTAATCGCTGTTATTGAGTAGCCGTTAGAACATTGGGAAGGGAGAGAAGAAAATGGCCCGTAAGCAAATGCCTTTAAGGTCTTATTTTGAAAAGATGCCCTCCATTGGAAGAGGCTTAAAGGATACCGAACGAAGACAATTACAGCCTAATGCTGATGCAATTGCGGAGCAGGAAGCGATTATTGCAGCCGAGGAATTAAAGGTACGTTCAGCAGGGATACCCGCAGAAAAGATACATCAAAAAGGCCAACTGACTGTCTATGAAAGATTGGAGTATTTGGTAGACCCGGGCACATGGCTTCCTTTGCATACTTTATACAATCCCGGTGATAATGAAGAAGGTTGTACAGCCGTAGTTGACGGGTTAGGTAAGATATCAGGAAAATGGGCGGTTATCATTGCCTTTGATAATAAAATTATGGCGGGGGCCTGGATACCCGGTCAGGCAGAAAATATCTTGAGAGTGACAGACTTGGCCAAAAGGATGAATATACCTTTAGTTTGGATTCTCAATTGCAGCGGAGTTAAGCTCACGGAACAAGAAAAAGTCTATCCGGATCGAAGAGGTAATGGTGCCACCTTTTTTAGACATGCTGAACTCAATCAAATAGGCGTCCCTATTCTGAATGCCATTTATGGAACCAACCCTGCCGGGGGAGGATATCACGGTATCAGCCCTACTATATTATTGGCTCACAAAGATGCCAATATTGCTGTAGGCGGAGCCGGCATTGTGGGAGGCATGAGTCCCAAAGGCCATTTTGATTTGGAAAATGTACAACATTTGATTGAGGCCACCAAAACTTTCAAGGGAAAAGCCCCGGGCCGCGTTGATATTCATTTTGACGAAACAGGCTACTTTAGAGAGGTGCATGATACAGAAAAGGGAGTCCTGGACGGTATTAAAGATTACATGAAATGTCTGCCGGCTTATGACCCTGTCTTCTTCCGGGTAGCAGAACCTGTACCCCCAAAATATGATCCCGGTGACTTAAATTATCTAGTTCCCAGCAATCCTAAACGGGTATATGATTCTTTGCAAGTTGTGGCCAGGATGATTGATAATAGTGAATTTATGGAGTACCGTCCTGATTACGGACCGGAAGTTTTTGCAGGTATAGCCAAAGTAGATGGTTTTCCCGTAGGGTTTATTGGAAACAGACAAGGCATTTTCCCCAATTATCCTGAATACGCCGGAGGAGCTTATTTAGGTGTGGGTGGTAAATTGTACCGGCAAGGTTTAATAAAGATGAATGAATTTGTAACCCTTTGAGGTAGAGACAATTTGCCTTTAATCTGGGTACAGGACACCACCGGAATTGATGTAGGCGATATTGCGGAAAAAGCTGAATT
>JAAYOX010000288.1 GCA_012520135.1 Clostridia bacterium | reverse complement strand
TGGCAGGAGAATCATGATTGCCGGGAACAAATATATAGGGTACCGGTAGCGCTGCCAGTTCCCCCGTAAGCATTCCCTCTAAAGAGGTACCGTAATCAGACAAATCACCGGTATCAATAATATAATCTACCCCATAATTATCCACAATTTGTTTAATCAGATCCAAAGCAATCGGATTATTGTGGATATCAGAAACATGCAAGATTTTCACTTTCCCTGATACAATTCCTAAAGGTTCCACTGCTTCCATTCGCTCGAACATGTTATTCAGGTTGCCGGACATCACCTGCATTTGATCACTTAAATCCCGCACCCTGGACAGGGCTTCCTCCGCTAAACCGATCATCCAGGGAGCCGCCTCCAATGCCCCGTTAAATTGTGGGGTACGGAATTCTTCTATTTGATAAGTACTATAAGTACCCACCAGCAACATTCCCACGGTAAGCAATCCAACCAGCCCTGAACAGAGATAGGCCAGGGGATCAGTGAAACGTAACAATAATGCCCCTGCTATCCCCCCTAAAAAGGCCAGCAGTAACAGTCTCAGAATATAAAAACGAAGGATATAGCTCCCTTTGGTTTGGAACATATCCACCAATTCCTGCTGATCTGAAATATTCTCCAAAATATTGCCCAACAGATCCAGGCTGATATTCTTGAGGGTAAGGTGGAGCCTGACAGGGGTGTTGTGTGTGGCAACACTAATAGAACCAAGGGGTGGTATGGAAATCTCCGTTACACCGTGGTCCGGTAACTCCAATTGGATTTCGAATTCGAAAGCTTCTATTGAAAAATCCATCTTATTAAATAATCCCACTAACGCCAAAGCAGTAAAAACCACTACAATTGCTGCCCCTATTCTTTGCTTCAGCTTCATCTTCTCCCCCTGCTTCTTTCCCGGATTTTCAGCCGACCCGTTAAACTTTAAGCAATCGTTCTAAAATGTTGCAGGTAAGCCCTCAGCTCTTCACCGGACAAGTTTTCTTCTTGTCGCAACAGTGAGGCTACCTGCTGCAGTAATAGCCTGTAATTGCTCAGGACTTGTTTAACTTTTTGTTCCTGCTGGGCAATGATACTTCTTACCGCCCCACTTACCAAATCCCCTGACTGTTCTCCATCGACAATTCCCAGTTCCGATAGGCCGCAGGCAATCAGACGCTTAGCCAATTTAATAGCTTCCTTGATGTCGTTAGCAGCTCCCGTACTTTTTTCCTGTAGAATCAACTCCTCAGCTACCGCACCGGCTAAAGCAATTCTAATCTGGCTCTCCAACTGGGTCTTGGTCTGCATATAACTATCCTGTTCCGGCGACTGCCGCATATACCCCATAGCCTGTCCTCGTGGAACAATAGTGACATGAGCCACCGAACCGGGACGCTCTAACTCACTGATGAGGGCATGACCGGTTTCATGAATAGCCACCCTTTGCAGTTCTTGTTCACCCGGCTTCCGCTCCAGTTTTTCTCCCAACATAACCTTGTCGATTGCTTCTTTAAAATGCCTTTGGCTGATGGTTGCCTGGCCCTCACGGAAAGCCATAATGGCTGCTTCGTTGGCTAGACTCTCCAGATGGGCTCCGGAAAAACCAAAGGTATCTTTAGCAATAGCTTCTAATGCCACATCATCCCCCAAAGGCTTGTTCTTAGTGTGAAGCTGTAAGATCTGCAGCCTTCCCTCTTTATCAGGTAATTGTACTTGGACAATCCGATCAAACCTGCCCGGTCGCAACAGGGCGGCATCGATCATATCAACTCTGTTAGTGGCTGCAATAACCAATATCTGGCAATCATTTTCCGGCTCAAGGCCGTCCATCTCTACCAACAGCTGATTTAAGGTTTGATCATATTCCATGTGATTGGCATGAGAGCCTCGCTTAGCTCCCAGTACTTCAATTTCATCTATAAAGATAATAGCCCGCCGTTTACTTTGTTGTTTAGCTTTCTTCCTTGCTTGACGAAATAGGTTTCTCACCCTCTGAGCACCTACGCCGGCATACATTTCCACAAACTCAGAACCGGATGTAGCGAAGAACAATGAATCTGTATATGTTGCCGCAGCCTTCGCCAACAAGGTTTTGCCTGTCCCGGGAGGGCCGGTTAAAAGTATCCCTTTGAGGGGGCGGATCCCCAAATGTCCTATTTTATCTTTTTCATTAATAAAATTCATGGCTTCCATCAGTTCATTTATGGCAGTAGCCTGCCCTCCTACATCAGTAAAATTTATTTGTCCTCCGGCAGGAACTTCTGCAAAAAAAGAGCTATTTACAAGGCCCTTTCTCTGTAACCCGATATATAAGACACTTCCCAGCATGAACAGTACCAACAAAGGTACCACATTATAGCCTGAAATAATAAAAAATACGGCGACGGCCAAAACTACGCCAAGGATAATCTCTTGGGACATGTTCTTCACATCCTTCCCGTTTCTACTTTACCAATGGGCTGCTTATTCAAATAGTGATGCCTGGTCACTATTTCATATAAATAGTGATCCCCTGCCTGCAACTGCAAATACAAATTCTGTTCATCAACTTCCACTAGCCAACTGTCTAATTGAGCTTGAGCAAGATTTTCATTTAATAATGCCTGCATCTCAGTCAGGTTACCGCGAACAGCCGCTTCTTCCAAGGCAAAGCGATTTTCCTGCCACAACCGGGTCAGGTATTCGTTGCGCCGGTCTTCAATATCTAACACATAACCGTCATCCATGGGTAACAACTTGGTTATTTCTCTTATGGATGCTTGAAGACTGGAGACTTTGCCTAATTCTATTTGAACAACGGTCTGATTTTTTTCCGAAAAGATAACAGCCTCTTTGACCACCGGTGTACTTGCCAAACTCTTTTTGAGGGGACCCATCACCCCAAATTCCTGATAAGCAAAACGCCCACCTGACAGTAGGCCTAAAGTCAATATAAAAGTTAAAACAATTTTTGCCGGATTGTATTTGGAAAAATCCATATAATCACCTACTTTCAGTTACTCAAAATTATAACATAGGTGACATAACATCTTCCTTATGAAACAGTTGGAAGCAAAAAAGCCGCTTCAAGCGGCTTCAGGTTGTTGAGAAAGACAAAATCGACGTTAATCGTAGACCTATTAGTTTTTATGAGATTTTTCCAGTACTTTTCTTGCTTTAAGAAAGTAATCTATTCCGGACCAAACAGTCATCACCACTGCCACATATAGCAGTACCTCTCCTAAAAGGCCCAAATATGGAATAGGCAAAGCTGCCAGGAGCAAAACGGAAATTGCCAGCACCTGACTTACTGTTTTCAATTTGCCCAGATTACTGGCAGCAATAACCACATTTTCGCCTACGGCTAAAGTTCTCAATCCTGTTACCGCAAACTCCCGACTGATGATCAAGATTGCTATCCAAGCGGGTACCAGGTCCAATTCCACTAAAGAAATCAGGGATGCCGTAATCAGCAGTTTGTCAGCCAGCGGGTCAATAAACTTACCAAATCTGGTCACTTGCTTATTTCGCCGGGCGATGTAACCGTCCAGCCCATCAGTGCTGGCAGCCAAAATGAATACCGCTGCCGCAATAAACCGGCCGCCGGGGATTCTGGTAAGTACAAATACCATAAAAATAGGGACAAGGAGAATCCTTGCCAAAGTCAATTTATTTGCCAGGTTCATTTAGCCATCTCCCCAACCAGATCATACTCATCTACTCCTGTAATTAGAACTTCCACCATATCCCCCGGCTGGTGATCCATGGAACTATGGAAGAACACTACTCCATCTACTTCAGGAGCTTGCATTTGAGTACGACCTACATAGCCACCTTCCTCCCAGGGAGCTTCCACCAGAACCGGCACTCGTTTACCGATCCACTGCTCATTTAATTGAAGGGTAATTTCTCTTTGAAGCATCATTGCCCGGTGGTACCGTTCTTCTTTCACAGTATCCTCAATCTGGCACTCCATTTCACCGGCTGCCGTTCCCGGTTCTTGGGAGTAGGTAAAAACCCCTGCCCATTGAAAACGTTGCTCCTTCATAAAATCCAAAAGCCCCTGAAATTGGGACTCTGTTTCACCGGGAAACCCAACTATAAAAGTAGTCCTGATAGCGACCCCTGGAACTAAAGTACGAACCTTTGTCAATATCTTTTCTATTAGTTGACGATCCCCCGGCCTACCCATCTTTTTCAGTATATCCCGATCTGCATGCTGCAAGGGAATATCTAAATAGCGGCAGATTTTGGGCTCCTGCCGGATCACTTCCAATAATTCATCGGTTAAATAGGTAGGGTAACAGTATAATAGCCGGATCCATTGAAGCCCCTTTATTTTGACCAGTTCCCTCAAAAGAGCCGGCAACTTCAAGTCTCCATATCGATCCAGCCCGTAAGCAGTCACATCCTGAGCCACCAGACACAGTTCTTTAACACCGGTATCTGCTAACTGCCTTGCTTCAGCAACTAGACTGTCCAAGCTGCGGCTACGGTACGGACCCCTAATCTGAGGAATTACACAGTAGCTGCAATGCTTATCACATCCGTCAGCGATTTTCAATGGGGCACTTGGCCTGGACGTGACCCACCTCCGGGAAGTAGGCTCACCTTCCTCGGGAGCATCATTAATTGCGACAATAGGCTGGCTGTCATGAATGCTCAATTGATCCAATACATCCTTAAGAACTCCTAATTGGCCGGTACCCAACAAGGCATCAATTTCGGGAATCTCCTGCAACAGCTCGTTACCGTATTTTTGAGCAGCGCATCCTACCACGATTAGTTTAACAGCGGGACGAAGTTGTTTCATTTTGACTACTTCTAATATCGCATTAACCGTTTCTTCCTTGGCCGCATCTATAAAACAGCAAGTATTGATCACTACCGCATCTGCCAAAGTTGGTTCCTCAACTATGACATAATTGCTGCCAACAAGTGTTCCCAGCATAAACTCTGTATCTACCTGGTTTTTGGCACAACCAAGAGTGATTGAAGCTACTTTATTCAGCAAATTGTTACCACCTTTATTGACTGTTTGTTTCTTCTGTTGCCATTGGAAACTCCAATGTCAAAACTTCCCCAGGGGATCCTAAATTGCCTAAATCCTCACCATTATAGATAATTGACAGGACTCCTGCATTACCTATTTTCACCCAAACAGTTTCTGCTGCCTCTACTGTTTTGCTTTCTCCCGCCACCAGGATGCCGCTAAAATCAGTTATCCCATCTGCTCTAACTTCCACCCAGCACCGGGCTCCCGGCTGGTCTACTACTGTCATTACTAATTCTATCCCTTGAATTACCTCTTCAAACTGCTCCTCGGTCGGCGGAACGACAGGCTCCGCCGGTATTTGATCCGTTACCTGGGCGGGATCAGTTGGTGTATCCACCGGTGTCCTGTTTAAAAAATAACTGTAAAAATAACCTAGAATCAAACAGATCCCCAAGG
Source organism: Clostridia bacterium (assembly GCA_012520135.1). Lineage (GTDB taxonomy): Bacteria > Bacillota > DULZ01 > DULZ01 > DULZ01 > JAAZDD01. The sequence continues at coordinate 5,474 of JAAYOX010000288.1, read as the reverse complement.
CAACAGCTAATAATTTAAGCATTCTTCCAATGTTACGTGTTCTAGGGCTATAAGTAACAGGATTGCGAACAGGTTTCGTTTCTACCTGCACCTCTTGTTCCGACTGGTATTCTTTTTTTAGGCGCGATACAACCTCTTCAGCATCTAAGCCCAAAAAGGAAGCATAACTCCGCACAAAGCCAAACATATATATAGTCCCAGGCAATACGCTAAAATTCTCCGTTTCCAGGGCCTCTAGATACCTGATTCGGATCTTGGTTTCCCTTTCTACATCTGCTAAAGAAAGCTGTTTTTCTTCCCGCGCCTCTCTTAGCAACTGGCCTATTCCGATCATATCCGGAACCCCCGCTTTCAGAACAAGTGTTGAATAAACTCTTCGATTTGTTTCACAGCCCCCTGTAAATTGCCTGCATCCACCAGCAAATCATATTGTTCAGGTGCGTTAAAGTTTCTCCCGTAAAGTACATCATAATAATCTTCAATCAAAATCCTACCAAATTGCTCTAAATCTTTGGCTGCTAACAATTCCCGGAGTTGCCTTACCTTTTCTTTGCCCAACCGCCTGGTCAAGTAACTTAAAGCCTCTCCCACTTGGCTCAGGTTATTTTCTCCGGTGTTGACGTATTCCTTAATCAGCCTGTTGACACGACGGCTGACAGTATCATAGACAAGTATTCTGTAACCTTCTTGCATTCCATTGTATACAGCATCAGGCAAATACAGCCTACCTATTTTTTTGCTTTCTCCCTCTACAATCAAAAAGTTATTACTCTCATCAAAGTTTCTGATAGAAGCCCAAATTAAACTTTCAAATTTTTTCTGACTCGGTTGTTCACCAAGCCCTACAGCACCGAATACCGAACCTCGATGATTGGCCAGTGCCTCTAAATCTAAAATAGGATAACCTTTTCTTCCTAATTCTTGTATTATTTCCGTCTTACCTGTACCGGTTAGACCCTCAAGGACCACAAATTGATGCGGCAATTTGCTTTCGTGAAGAACCTTGTTCACATATTGCCGGTACGCCTTATATCCCCCTTTTAGGCGTAAACAAGGCATATGCATCATATCCAGCAAACCTGCCACGGTTTTGCTGCGTTCTCCGCCTCTCCAGCAAAAAATCACCAACGGCTCACCTTTGACGGCAGCCAATTGCTCAATATACTCCGGCAGTCTGGGTGCAATGAATCGCAAACCCAACTTACGAGCCTCATGGGGACCGTCTGCAGCGTAGGTTGTGCCAATACGCTGTCTTTGTTCATTGTCAAAAAGAGGTATATTAACGGCCCCCGGAATGGTATCCAGCTCATATTCCAAAGGTGACCTGACATCCACAAAACCTGCGCTGGACAGTTTAAGGGCGTCTTCCACCTCGATCTCTCTATGCATTTATAATCAACTACCTCGGCTTTTCCATAGTGTATCCTGAATTAATGTAGTCAAATCAAACTGAACCTTTTTGGCCGAAAATACGGTTATACTCATCCCAGCCCATTAATACAGCTCTGGGCTTACTTCCTTCAAAACCCCCTACAATTCCTTTCCCTTCTAATAAATCCATTAACCTGGCGGCCCTATTATACCCTACCCGCAACCGCCTTTGGAGCATTGAGATAGAAGCTTGTCCGCTTTCAATCACAATTCGGGCCGCATCCGGTAACAAATCGTCATCAACTTCAATATGGTCAGTCGTCTCCTCAGGCAGATTAACAACTTCCTCACGATACTCGGGAGTAGCTTGGCTTTTGAGGTAATTAACAATAGCCTCTACTTCTTTATCCGCTACAAACACGCCCTGGACTCGCATAGGTTTACTCATGCCTACCGGATATAGGAGCATATCCCCTCTCCCCAACAGTTTTTCGGCGCCGGCCATATCCAGGATTGTCCGAGAATCTATCTGAGAAGAGACAGCAAAAGCTACTCTGGAGGGTATGTTTGCTTTAATCAACCCGGTGATTACATCCACAGAAGGCCTCTGAGTAGCTACCACTAAATGAATACCGGCAGCCCTGGCCATTTGTGCCAACCGGCAAATAGCATCTTCCACGTCGGCGGGAGCCACCATCATCAAGTCCGCCAATTCATCTACCAATACTACTATAAAAGGGAGTGCCGGTTCATCGCCTTCCGGATTGCTCTCACGCAACTGATTGTAACGAGTAATGTCTCTCACACCGGCCGCAGCAAACAGCTCATACCTCTTTTCCATTTCACTGACGGCCCAACGTAAAGCACCGGCCGCTTTTTTAGGATCCGTTACCACAGGAGCCACTAAATGAGGAATCCCATTATAATTATTGAGTTCAACCATCTTAGGATCAATCATCAAAATTTTCAATTGATCCGGTCGGGCCTTAAACAAAAGACTACAAATTAAGGCATTCATACACACACTTTTACCGGAGCCGGTAGCACCGGCTATTAACAAATGAGGCATTTTGGCTAGGTCGGCAACCACCGGTTTGCCCGCAATATCTTTGCCGAAAGCTACTGTCAAAATAGATTGGGACTGCAAGAACTCCTCGGACTCTAACACTTCCCGAAAGTGAACGGTAGCTATCTCTTTATTGGGCACTTCAATTCCTACCGCTGCCTTACCGGGAATAGGAGCTTCGATCCGAACTTGCGGCGCAGCCAAACTCAAAGCTATGTCATCGGCTAAATTAACAATTTTGCTCACTTTAATCCCAGGTGCCGGCTGGAGTTCGTAACGGGTAATAGTAGGCCCGCAGCTTACTTGGGTGACTTTGCCTTTCACCCCAAAACTATCTAAAGTCTCCTCCAAAATTTTTACATTATCAGTAATGTCCTTATTAATACGAGGATTGCGCAGCTTCAAAGAAGGTTTCAGCAAGGTTAAAGGAGGCAAACGAAAACCTGCATCCCGATAAGACGGCTTACTTTCTCCCTGTAGCTGTAATTTTTTTTCTTCTTGTTCGAGCCCATCATCAACATTCTGACCTTCGACAGTGATTACCGGAGATTCTTCTACCCCGGGAATACTATTACCTGTCTTAGACGCTAAATGGTCGATAATGACCAGATCCTCCTCCAAGTTTTTCTTCTTAATCTTCTTCTTGATAGTTTTGGGAGTATCCTCTTCATCTTCTACTGTGAAAAGAAAATTAATCAATTGATTTTTCATAAAAGTATAGACGTTCTTTACTTTTTGCCAAAAAGACTTAAAAAGAGAATGAGGGGAATCATTGACCATCATTAAGCCACCGATAATACCTAGTGTCACCAACACTATGTAAATACCCAGAGAGCCAAAAATAGCGTATAAAGTAACCGCTAGGAGAGAGCCAAGTGTTCCTCCTCCAAAACCTCTAAACCCACTGACTATGGCTTCCCAGTAGCTTAAGGCTGTCACATATTTAATGTGAAAAAAGGCAATGATCACCAAAAACAGAATGATACTGCCTCCGTTTCGGTGATTGGCGAAAGGGACAGTCTTGGCTCGAATTAACCTGATACCCCAAAAGACACCCAGTCCCCCTAACAAGAATTTACCATCACCCACTAAACTGCTAAAAATTAATGAAATGAGATGTCCGGCAGGGCCTAATGCATGTTCTGTTAATCCTTTGTAGTCAACATAAAAGCTGGCTAAACAGAAAACAGCAACAGCCAGCGTTATAACCCCGATAATTTGCCGTTTTAAAAGCTTGGGGTCCTGCTTACTCTTTCGACCCACTGGGATCACCTCTCTAACGTAATTCTACGTTAGGAAACAAATTCCTTGTAGAAATGCCCAAACAGTTTTCTATGCAGAGAAAACGAAGGAACAAAGCCTAGTGTTCGCCCAACACGGTCTGTCCAATATTATTCGAATGATCTCCGATACGTTCAAGATTACTCATAATATCTAAGTATACCACACCTGAACCGGGAAAGCACTTACCTGTGTTGAGACGACTGATATGATTTCTCCGCAGTTCTTTTTCCAGGCTATCAATTCTTTTTTCCAAAGCAAGGGTTTTCTTTGCTTCTTCAACGCTATCGTGTTGAAGAGTGCTGATTGCCTGCAAATAAGTCTCGCTTACCAGTTGGCTTAAAGCTGAAATTTCCTTCAGGGCCAGATCACTAAAAGGTAGATTTTCCTCAATCCGAGCCATAGCCATTTCTGCGATGTTCTCAGCATGATCAGCGATTCGCTCAATATCAGTAACACTATGAAGCAGACCCGTGTGTTTCTTAGACAAGCTAGGAGGCATTTCCGTTTGGGATATCTGGACCAAGTAAGCGGTGATCTGTTCAGCTAATTCATCAATCAGCTCCTCATTTTCATAGACCCACTCTGCTTTTTTCGCATCCTGGTTGAAAAAACTATCCATCGCTTCCATAACCATCTGATGTGCCAGGTGGGCTGTTCTTACCAGCTCTTTAGTAGCCAATGATAAAGCAATAGCCGGGGTATTTAACATTCTCTTGTCCAGGTAAACAGGCCCTTTAACTGTAATGGCTTCCCTACCGGGAGCCAATTTTACTACTAACCCAACAAATTGATTGATTAGGGGTAGGAAAACTAAAGTATTAATTACATTAAACAAAGTGTGGGCATTGGCAACTTGCCGTGGGATATCTCCACCCAACATTTCTACTACATAGGCATATTGATTTAGAATTGCCATAAAGAACAGGCTACCTATGGTATTAAACAGCACATGAGACAATGCCGCCCGTTTAGCGGTCAGGGATGTGCCAATACTGGCCAGAACAGCAGTAATACATGTGCCAATATTGCTACCTAACAACACCGGCAAAGCAGCTTCCAAAGTTACCAGATTGCTGCTGGCCAAAGCAATTAAGATCCCGGTGGTAGCACTGCTGGACTGCATCACAGCGGTTGCTACAAGACCAGCAAGCAATCCCAGCAACGGATGATCCCCAAAATTTTGCATCAATGCAAAAAAGCTTTCATTCTCCCTTAGGGGCATCATAGTTTCAGACATAACATCTAATCCCAGAAACAAAATACCAAAGCCCAGCAGGATCTGTCCACTATATTTAGCTGCCTTGCTTTTTCCCAGGAAATTAATAGCAAATCCCAGAGCAATGATCGGAAAAATGAATTGACTGATTTTGAAAGCGATTATTTGAGCAGTGATTGTGGTTCCGATATTGGCACCCATGATGACTCCGACTGCTTGCTTTAAAGTCATCAAACCGTCGTTAACGAAGCCAACTACCATCACCGTGGTAGCACTGCTGCTTTGGATAATTGCGGTAACGAAAGCACCAACTACTACACCAACCACGGGAATACCTGTCAAAATCTCAAGAATACGACGCATTCTGTCGCCGGCAGCCTTTTGCAGACCGTCTGCCATAGCCTGCATACCAAACAAAAACAAGGCTAAACCGCCTAAAAGAGTCAATATCATTTGCAACAATTATTATCTCTCCTTGGCTATTTGTGTTTTTTCATGCCGAAAAATACCCAACTTATTATAGCATAAAAGGACAAC
>JAAYOX010000031.1 GCA_012520135.1 Clostridia bacterium | reverse complement strand
CCGGCAGTTGGAGTGTGGCTGTCTGCCCCTAACAAGGTTTCTCCCGGCTTGGCAAAACGTTCCAAATGAACCTGATGGCAAATACCATTGCCGGCCCGGGAATAATGTAACCCGTATTTACGGGAAAAGCTCTGCAAAAAGCGATGATCATCAGCATTTTCAAAGCCGTTTTGCAAGGTATTGTGGTCCACGTAGCTCATGGAGCGTTTAGTTCTCACTTTCGGGATACCAAGTGCCTCAAACTGCAAGTAGGCCATAGTCCCTGTAGCATCCTGAGTTAGTGTCTGATCGATTCTGATGGCTATCTCTTTACCCGGGATCATTTCTCCATCAACTAAATGATCCCTGATAATTTTTTCCGCCAGTGTCATGCCCATATCCATCTCTCCCCTTTTAAACCTGTCCTATTCAGTAGTTATCCTTTACAGTATACTAAAAAAAAAATCAAGATAAAAGGGTATTAAGAAACCACAGCCTATAAGAACTGTGGTTTCCTGTCCATAATTTATTTACCGATGAACATTTGGGTCCAATAATGACCATAACTTCCGCCGGTGGCATAGCCAACGCCAATATGGGTAAATTGGCTGTTAAGGATGTTGGCCCTGTGACCGGAGCTGTTCATCCAAGCTTGTACCACTTGAGCCGGTGTTCTCTGTCCGGCAGCAATGTTCTCCCCGGCAGTCCGGTAACTGATGCCAAATTGTTTCATCATATCAAAAGGAGATCCGTAAGTGGGTGAGTTGTGGGAGAAATACCCCTTATTGATCATATCCTGTGACTTGGCCCTGGCTACCTGGGACAACTGTGCATCATGGATCAACGGTTTCAGGCCTGCTTTTGCCCTTTCTTGGTTTACTAATTGCACCACCTGCTGTTCAAACTGGCTGTTGGTTGCCGGTGTAGACGGAGCAGGCTGACTTGGTGCAGGCTGCTGTGCCGGAGGATTGTTTGGTTGGGTTGGTTTAGTGGGCTGACTGGGATTGCTTGGTGTCTGATTACCTGTAGACGGTACTTGCACCAGATAGTACTTTCCGGTAGCCCGGTCATACTTAAGCGTATAAGTGACTTTATAATTCGTTGTTTTAGCAGGTACAGAATAGGAGTAATTATTAGTATATCTATACGTGTACTTGGTTGCTGCGTCTGCTCCATCTATAGGCAATACAGGAAGTACTGCTAAAGAAAGAGCTATCACCATCGTAACTAGGATCTTTGCCGATTTCATGTTGGTTACCCCTTTCATTATTTACGACATTAGGATTAGTGAATTAATAATCTTATCCCCACGCTTTCCCAAACACTCTACTTAAATTTATTTACCACCTCCTTCATATTTTCCCCACCTAGAACCTGAAACTAGAGTGAAAAGGAAAAAATGGGAAGTAGAGATTATACATCATATTATACTGGCCTTCACAAGCGATTGGAACCGGTAAATTGTACCTGCCGATCCAGAAGAAACAAAAAAGGACCTTAGGCGGCCCTTTTTTAAATTACTTCACCTAAATATTTCCTCTGAGTCCAGCTAAAAATAGCCGTTAACAACAACCCAATCAGGGGGAGAAAAGCAATAGTCAACATTGTTATCTCTATGCCAATATAATCAGCGACCACTCCTAACAGTACAGCCCCGATACCACCGGTACCGATGGCAAACCCTAACATCAATCCTGAAGCTACACCAACGGAATTGGGCATTAAAGATTGACCCAACACAATCGTTGTAGAAAAAGTAGAAATTAAAACAGCACCTGCCAAAGCTATTGCTGCCATACTTAACCACGGAGGTGAAAATAAAAACAACAAGAGCAAAGGAGGCATACTTCCCATGGAAAATGCCAACATTTTTGTCTTACCGTAACGATCAGCCAGAGGACCTCCGATCACTGTCCCTACAGCTCCCGACAGCAAAAAGATGGAGATTAAGGTACTGCCATAGGCTTCGTCAGCGCCTAAATGAGTAACGAAATACAGGGGTATAAATGTGGTCAGCCCCGTCTGGACAAAAGAGCGAAGTACAACAATACTACATAAAACAGTTAAAGGAAGCCACTTTATTTCCCCTCTAGGTTCATTTACCACATTATCTTTTTCTCTACCCCTGGTTCCCGTAGGAATCCGGGGCAAAGAATACCACAGAAGTCCTGCCATTAATAAGCCCGGAATTAACAAATAAATAGACCCTCTTACACCGCCTACAGCCAAAAAGGTCGCCATCACAACAGCACCCAAACCAAAGCCCAGGTTTCCACCTACAGAAAAAATGGACATAGCCGAGGCTTTAGCCGTACCGCTGGCATAATGGGCAGCCTTGGAAGCTTCAGGATGGTAAGCAGCCACACCCATTCCGCTTAGCAATACCAAAACTAACAAAAGTCCCAGATTCGAAGCTATTCCAATAAAGGCCATGCCGGCTGCTGCAAAAAAGACTCCTACCGGCAGCAACCAAAGGGCACTTTTTCTATCACTATACCAACCGAAAAGAGGCTGAATGATGGATGAACTAAAATTAAAGACCATCATAATGGTACCGGCCAACGTATAAGACAAGCCATATTCGGTAAAAAGCCTGGGCAAAAGAATTGGCAAAGCACCTTGATTGAGGTCAGCTGCCAGGTGACCCAAGCTTAATAGAATCAAGATGCGGTAGTCAGGTCTTACTACTGCATTAGTTCGGATTATCTCCAGATTGGACCCCATGTTCTTCATCTCCTTCTTCCCGCACTACAGCAATCTTAGCTCTGGGCTTAAATCTTGTCAAGATTTATAGTATTGACAGGGGCTGATTAAACACTTAAGATAATCCCAACGAATACCAAAGGACTGAACTGTATGTATCCTCTAAGTCATATTTACGTTTCCTCTCAGATTCTAGATGAGATGGATGCTTCTCTGGCTCTGGGAAGCGTCTTACCGGACGTTTTAGTAGGCACAGGCATCCTCTGGAGGAAGGCCCACCACAGTACCGGGGAGCCTTTCCAGGAACACTTGCATTCCCCCTCTTTACGGATTGGTGCCGCCTTACATGGTATTGACTTGCCGGGGCTTGACTTCTTCAGTGACGTATCCTATGCAGAAGGTAAAGGGTACGCCTACCAAAAAGCAGTTCATATCAAACAAGACATCATGAAGCTTGGAGTAAAACAGGAGCATGCTTTATGGCGAGGGCATAATTTTGTTGAAATGGCAATAGAAATAGCATTGAATAATCAACATTCTCAATTCTGGCGGTATTTAGAGCAGGGCCAACAAGATGACAATTTAATGGCCCAGATTGCCAGGCTGGCCATTGAATTGGAAGCTACCCAGCCTGACGCCGCTCCATTGGTATTGGATCGTTTTTTGACTATCAGAGGCCAAAAAAAAGACCTGGCTCAAGACTATGCCACCAAGCTCAACCGTATTTATTCTTTAGCCGTTGAACCGGCCCAATGCGAGACTATCATCACTAAAGCTATGGAACTAATTGAACCGGATTACCGCCAATTTCTGAACAGTTCCATTCGCACCATCCAATTGGCATTAGCAGATAGTACTTTATAATAAACCTCCGCTCCCTACGGGGAGTTCTTTTTTGTCCATTTTTATGCACCCATGGTATCGATTTCCATAAAATATAACAAAACCCTTTTTATAGGAGGTATTATCTATGGAAGCTAATCGAACCACCGGTTATGAACCCGGGTCCGGCATTGGGCGTCCCCCCAAATTAAGATTGGCGATGGCCTATGTACCTTGGCAGCGCTACGGTCGTATCTTTTCCCCCAGAGAAGCTTTAATGAAAGGCACTCTGTTCCCTGAGCTATATCGTCCCTATGTACCCCATTACCGTTAGAGGAGGAATAAATGTGGACAGAAGAAGAATGGAGCTACTGCGGCAAATCCAGGAATTACAGTTTGCAGCAGTAGAACTGACTTTGTTTATGGACATTCATCCGGAGCAAAAACAGCCCCTGGCCGATTATAACCGGATTGCTGAGCACCTGCGAAGTCTCATGGATGAATATGAAAAGTTGTATGGTCCTTTGATGCCTTTCGGTCAATCTACCGTCGAGAATCGTTGGTCCTGGACTGACGAACCGTGGCCCTGGCAACTTTAAAAAGGAGGCATAGCAAATGTGGATTTATGAAAAAAAATTAGAGTACCCGGCTAAAGTTAGTAGACCCGATGCTAAGATGGCAAAACTGCTTCTGGCCCAGTATGGCGGTCCCGATGGAGAATTGTCGGCAGCTTTGCGTTATTTGACCCAGCGTTATACCATGCCCACCGGCAAAACTAAGGCGTTATTGACAGACATTGGGACCGAGGAGTTGGCACATCTGGAAATAATTGCCACACTCATTTATAAATTGATGAAAGATGTATCATTAGAAGAGATTAAAGAGGCGGGAGCGGCCGGTTACTACATCCACCATGACAGAGCACTATATTATACCGATGCCAACGGAGTCCCCTGGACCGCTGCATATATCCAGTCCATGGGCGATCCGGTTACCGACCTCCATGAAGATATGGCTGCCGAGCAAAAGGCCCGGACCACTTATGAACATTTAATCCAAATGACTGATGACCCGGACCTGATCGATACCTTACGCTTTTTGAGGGAAAGGGAAGTGGTTCACTTCCAGCGCTTCGGGGAAGCCCTTAACCTGGTGCAGGAGCATTATGCTCACCGCCATGTGTTTTAAATGATGAGGGAGCTATTTCCAGCCAGTTCATCAAAAAACTGTCCAGCATAATCGGTGGACAGTCTTATTTGTTGTTGAGGAACTATTTAAATCAAATCGATGTTAATCGCCGGTTTCAGAGGAGCCCACGATTAACATCGATTTTGCCTTTGTCTGCAGTCTGAACTTCCCACCATAAGCAGTGGGCGGTCATTATAAATTAGAATTCACGGGGTTTGCAGATAATCTCTTTAATTTTGGTGTCAAAAAACTGGTGTGAGTGAGCAGGTTGAATAACTAAAGCGGTATCAGCGCCCCTGCCGGTTCCTCCAATAGCCACAATTTCCTGTCCGTAAGGTATCAAGCCGGCATCCAGAGCCATGCCCGCCACTTCTACCGCCACTTTGGTACCTTGCCCCAGCATCCGTAAAGTGGCAGCAATGATTTCCGAAGGATATAGTCCTCCGAATTTCATCCGAACTGCCCGATCCAGTCCGGCCATCAAATGAGTAGTGGTCAGGCATTTTACTCCTTTGCTTTCCAATTCCCGCCGTACTTCCTCAGGCATCTCATTTTCACCGGGATTCTTGAAACCTGAATGATGAGTTACACAGACCACTTTAAATCCCTGTTCCAGGCAGAGCCGGGCAGTATTGCCGGTGTTGGAGGCCACCACCACATATTCAATGCCTAATTCCTTCGCTCTGGCCAGAGCCACCTCAACGGTCCGTTCCGAATTAGCTGCACCTTTTTCCTCCCAGTACATATCGCACCTCCGTCAAACCTTACTGTATGAAATCCATAGCTATATTATAGCAGTTTTTTTAAAAATTCCCGAGTACGGGGTTGACTGGGGTTGGAAAAAATCTTACCGGGTTTGCTGTCTTCCAGAATGCGGCCCTCATCCATAAATAAAACCCTGTCGGCAACTTCTTTGGCAAAACCCATTTCGTGAGTGACCACCACCATGGTCATCCCTTCCTTGGCCAAATTCTTCATGACAGCCAGCACTTCCCCCACTAACTCCGGGTCCAAAGCAGAAGTAGGCTCGTCAAACAACATAATTTTGGGCTCCATCGCCAAAGACCTGGCTATTGCCACTCTTTGCTGCTGTCCTCCAGACAACTGTCCGGGATAGGAGTCGGCCTTATCGGCAACCCCTACTTTTTCCAATAGCTGCATACCTTTATCGACAGCCTCTTGCTTGGGGATTTTTTTCACGGTAATAGGTCCTTCAATCACATTTTCCAAAGCGGTCATATGGGGGAATAAGTTGAATCTTTGGAAAACCATTCCAATGCCCTGCCGTAATTGACAAATATCCCTGGATTTGACCTGATTACTGCCCGGCTTGATAGTCTGACCATTAATGCTGATCGCTCCTTTATCAACCTGCTCCAAACAATTAAGACAGCGAAGCAGGGTGCTTTTCCCGGAACCACTGGGGCCTATGATCACTACTACCTCTCCGGTCTGCACATCTAAAGATACGTCATCTAGCACTTTCAACTGTCCAAAACTTTTTGAGACTTGAGATACACTAATCACTGTTTTCCCTCCGGCTCAAATCATTCAGGCAAGGTCAACTTTTTCTCCAAATAACCCACTGCAACGGTGAAAATACTGGTCAGGATCAGATACAGGATAGCCACCGTAGCATATAACTCAAAAGGTCGGAAATAAGTCTGGTTCAGCAACTGGGCGGAACGCAATAAGTCCACCATGGTAATCACCGATACCAGTGCTACATCTTTTAACAGCGTAATAAACTCATTTCCCATAGGGGGCAATAAACGCCGGTAAGTCTGGGGCACAATCACCCGGCGCATAGCCTGCCCGTAAGTCATGCCCAAAGATAAGGCCGCTTCCATTTGCCCTTTTTCGATAGACTGGATTCCTGCCCTGATGATTTCTGCAATATAGGCACCCCCACACAGGCTGAGACCTAGTACCGCAGCCGAATAGGGTGTAAGAACAATTCCTACTGCAGGCAAACCATAATACAAAAAGATCAGTTGAACTAAAAGGGGGATTCCCCTGAAAAACCAGGTATATAATCCCCCAATTCTGTTTAACCATGGCCGCTGATCAATTTTCATTAAAGCAATCACTAATCCGATCATAGTACCGAAAATGATTGCCAAGACAGCTAATTGAACGGTCATCACCATTCCCTTTAAGAGCACCGGCAAGACCGACCAAATAAATTCAACAGAATTCATTTCTACTCACCAAGCTATTATTTATTCAGGAACTACGTTTTCTCCAAACCATTTCATGGAAATTTCATGCAGTGTTCCGTCTGCCTTCATTTCAGCGATAATGCGATTCAATTCATCGAGTAATGATGTATCTTCCTGACGGGTTGCAATAGCAAAGAACTCTTCGTTAAGAGGTGTTGCAATTTCAAATACTCCCGGACGCAATGCCAAGAAATGAGAAGCTACGGTAACGTCAACAATACCTACGTCGATACGTCCGATTTCCAAATCAGCCAGGCATTCGGGG
>JAAYOX010000287.1 GCA_012520135.1 Clostridia bacterium | reverse complement strand
TCGGTCAGCAAACAAAGGAACTTGAAAATAAACTGGAAAGCATTCTTCAAAGCTGGGAAGCGACCATCATGAACGAACTGGACAATTATCGGGACAACATTCAATATCTCTCCGCTCCGGAGCAGCAGTTAATCCGGGAGGTTATAAAGTCCGGCTGCCTTCCTGAGCAGGTGACAGAAGAGCTGGTATTGGCTTTGAACAACCTTTTCAAAGAGTTGGTCATAATTGAGCTTACCCCGGAACAAATGACAAAGGAACTCTTCTCTGCTTCCGCAGTTTTGGATTACAAGTCCTTTGCTCAAAAATTGGAGGAGTTTAAACAAAAACTTGTTGCCGGCAGGGACGCTGATAAGATAAGAATCATACTTACCGGAAGGGATGAGGAAGATGAAGGAATATAATAAGAAGCAGATGGCCTTAGAGTACCCCCAAGAGAAAAAAGCTGAGGTTCAGGATGATTTTGCGAAAAGCATAAAGCCCCTGGCCGAGCTTTTGGACTCCCTACGGCACATGGAGAGCTTCCCCATCGGTAAGGATGAGGATATTCTGGCGTTATCCGATCCGCCTTACTATACGGCCTGTCCCAATCCCTACTTTAATGATTTTATTGAAAGATACGGCAAACCCTACGACCCGGAAAGGGATGATTACCACCGTACTCCCTTTGTCGGTGATATCAGCGAAGGCAAAAATGACCCTATCTATAACGCCCATTCCTATCATACCAAGGTGCCACATAAAGCCATTCGGAAGTTTATTGAGCACTATACAAAGGAGGGGGATATTGTTTTTGATGGGTTTTGCGGCAGCGGCATGACCGGGGTGGCCGCTCAGCTCTCAAACCGCCGGGCTGTTCTGGTGGATCTCTCTCCTGCGGCAACCTTTATCGCCTATAATTACAATACGCCGGTCGATATCGCAGAATTTGAAAAAGAGGCCAATAGGATCCTTGAAGAGATAGAAAAGGAATGCGGCTGGATGTATGAGACGCTGCATACTGATGGTAAAACCAGGGGGCGAATTAATTACACGGTATGGTCTGATGTTTTTATTTGTCCGTACTGTCATAACGAGTATGTCTTCTGGCATGCTGCGGTGGGCAAAGAAAAAGGCAAAGTGCTTAAAGAATTCAGTTGCCCGGAATGCAGGGCAGAGATTACCAAGACTCAATGCGAACGCGCAAAAGTAAACTTTTATGATCAGGCTATTGGCCAGGAAATTACCCAGGCCAAACAGGTACCCGTGCTTATCAATTATTCCGTGGGGAAAAAAAGATTTGAAAAAGAGCCCGATAAATTTGACTTGGATTTGATTCAGAAAATTGAAGAGAGCACTATTCCATACTGGTTTCCAACAAACCGTATGCCAGAGGGCGATGAATCAAGAAGAAATGATCGATTAGGAGTAACTCATGTTCATCATTTTTATACATACAGAACTCTTTGGGTACTTTCATATTTTAATATTAAAATTAAAAATATTAAATCTCACAAAAATTTGTTTACTTGGTTATTAACAGCAAGTTGTTTAGTTCATACTAAAATGTATTCTTTTAGAGAAAATAGGAAAGGCGGAATAATTAAGGGCACATTGTATATTTCTTCCCTTTACCAAGAAAATATGACTTTAAGATTTTTAAAGGACAAAGTAAGGTTATTTAAAAGAATTTATAATAATAACAGAAAGAAGTTAATGATTTCTGCGCAAGACGCAGAGAGCGTTTATAATATTCCAAATAGTTCTATAGATTATATTTTCACCGACCCTCCTTTCGGCGACAACCTGATGTACTCCGAACTAAACTTTCTTTGGGAAGCCTGGCTAAAAGTGTTTACTAATAATCAAAAAGAAGCCATTGTAAACAATGCTCAAAACAAAGGATTAAGCGAATACAAGGAGCTAATGACCGCCTGTTTCCGGGAGATGTTTCGTATCCTTAAGCCCAACCGCTGGATGACGGTGGTTTTTCATAATTCCAAGGCCTCGGTTTGGAATGCCATTCAAGATGCCATTACAAAAGCGGGGTTTGTTATCGCCCAGGTAACGGTAATGGACAAACAACAGGGCAGCTTTAAGCAGGTTACCTCTGCCGGA
>JAAYOX010000286.1 GCA_012520135.1 Clostridia bacterium | reverse complement strand
CTGCCGCTTGCTGCTTGTTGACAAACCGTTTAAAACCAAATCGATGTTAATCGTGTGCTTCAGAGGAGCCCGGTTTGGGGATGAGCTCAGTCGCCTTTGTACAATATAGTTAGCTCATCAATGTACTAAAAAGTTAAACTTAAGCTCTTTGACAACCACATAGGAATTCTGATACTTTTCATCTAAGTATTCTCGTAGCGGCAGGGGCTTCGGAGTCGCCTTTGGGAAGCATCAGACTGTCCCGTATCCGAGAGTGTTGCCCCTCCCCTATGAGATGTTTCGAATGAGCACGTTGTGGATGCAGCTTGCTGTATGCCCCGAGTTACGAGCAAGGTTGAAACTCATAGGGAGCTGCGGGAAACCCTGCCAAATCTTTAGAAAGGAGGAACAGCATGTTTTATGGTGGTATTGATGTAGCCAAGTACCGGCATGAGGTTTGTATTGTGGATCAAAGCGGCAATGTGAACCTGCAAATTTTTGTGGATAATACTAGAGATGGCCTTGAAAAACTCATTCATAATTTAAAACGATTGGAAATTGAGGCTGATAAAATTGAGTTTTGTCTAGAGGCTACCGGCCATTATTGGCTAAGTCTTTACTGCCACCTTACAGAGTTGGGTTATAAAGTCCATGTAATAAACCCTATCCAGTCTAACGCTTTACGAAATTTTTATGTCCGTAAAACCAAGACAGACCGCAAGGATGCTCTGCTTCTTGCTGATATTGTTCGCTTTGGCTATGTTTCTGAAACCAAACTTGCTTCAGAAACTATTCTTAAGTTACAGACCCTATCCCGGCTTCGTTTCGAATTTGTGAAACAAGTCGGTGGGCTAAAAAACAAGGTACTTGGTATTCTTGATCGTATTTTTCCTGAATACCAGCAATGCTTTTCCGATGTTTTCATCAATACTTCCCGGGAATTGCTTAAATCTTTTTCTGCACCGGAAGATTTGGCTGAAGTAGATCTATCAGAGCTAACTGCTTTTTTAAATAAACATTCCCGAGGCAGATTGGGTATTGATAGGGCTAAACAAATTCAAGCTTTGGCTAAGGGGACTTTCGGCATTAATATGGCACTGGATGCTTTTACCTTGGAACTCCGGTTATTGGTCGAGCAAATTGAATTCATTGAAGAGCAAATCAAAGTTATTGAAGAGGCCATTAACCAAGTGATGGAGGAAATGCGGCCTAGCAAAGAGACTGCTTATCGTCATGTTTTAGAAACTGTCCCTGGTATCGGGCCTGTATTAGCTGCTTCAATTATTGGAGAGATCGGCGATATCAGCCGCTTTCCCAATGCTAAGGCTCTGGTGGCTTATGCCGGTTTAGACGCTACTGTGCGTGCTTCCGGTCAGTTTGAGGGTACCCGTAACCGCATTTCCAAAAGAGGTTCTCCAGTCCTTCGGTATAGTATTTGGCTTGCTGCTGTTTCTGCTAGACGTTTCAACCCAGAAATGAAGGAGTTCTTTGAGAAAAAACGCAGTGAAGGAAAGCATACCCAAGTTGCAACCGGTGCTGTAGCCCGCCGTATGGTTCACTTGATCTACTCTATTTGGAAAGACAACAGACCTTATGACCCCAACTATCAATGGTCACCCGCAAAACCACACTAGTATCCAAAACCACACTAGTATCAGAATCTCTATGTGGTTGTCAAAGAGCAATTAGAGCCATGCTAACGTATCTTACACAACATTATTGAGACACGTTGGGCTTTGCCTGCCTATTTCGTAAATTGAGTAGGCCACAACTATCATACAGATTTTAACCGGTGTAATTTGAATTCTTAGCACCGGCTGGTTAAGTATTGCCATCTTTGCCACTCGTTAGTCAAGGGCCCGTACGGGAAAGCCATGCTTTGTACCCTTGACTAACGAGTGGCGAAGATGGATAATTCCTCGTGCCGGTGTTAAGCATTGAAATGCTATGAAAACCACCAATAACTATATAATCTAGACTGATTTGTAATTGGGAGAAAGACGAAAAATTACTTGATTAAACTTCATAAATTATTAAATAAAGTATTGACTTTTCATAGCACGTCTCGGATGCCTCCGAAATCGCACCCTGCGGGTGCTCATGCCGTCGGCATTCTCCCTCAGGCTCCTTCGCTCTTTTGATTTTGGCTCCAATTCAGCCCTTCGATTAACACCGATTAGCTTTTTGACAGTCTGAGGCATCTTACGGTGCTTCTTTTTTCCTGTCCGGGATTATTCTGTGAGCAGGATTTCCGCCAAAGTTCTTGAAATATATAAGGATGGCTATAAGACGCTCATTATTTTTTTGCTTTATTCCGATAATCTATCGAAAAACAAAAGACCAGAGGAAGAAAAACAGTAGCAGGGAGGAGAACCATGAAATCTTTGATGACGGGAAATCAGGCGATTGCCCGGGGGGCCTATGAGGCCGGTGTTACCGTAGCCTCCGCTTATCCCGGTACCCCCAGTACGGAAATTATAGAAAACATGACAACTTATCCGGAAATATATGCGGAGTGGTCTACCAATGAGAAGGTGGCCTTGGAAGTAGGAATTGGAGCCTCCATCGGAGGAGCCAGGGCCTTAGTAGCCATGAAACACGTGGGTGTGAACGTAGCGGCAGACCCTCTGTTTACCTTTTCTTATACAGGGGTTAATGGCGGACTGGTATTGATTTCCGCCGATGATCCCGGGATGCACAGCTCCCAAAACGAACAAGATAACCGTAATTATGCCAAATTTGCCAAAATACCGGTTTTGGAGCCCAGCGACAGCCAAGAGTGTAAAGACTTTATGGTGTTGGCCTACCAATTAAGCGAGCAGTTCGACACTCCGGTGATGGTACGGACCACCACCAGGGTGGCTCACGGCCAGTCCCTGGTTGATTTGGGTGACCGTCAGGAGGGGATAGTAAAGGAGTATGAAAAGAATCCCCCAAAATATGTGATGCTTCCCGGTTACGGCAGGCAGCGGCACCCCCTGGTTGAGGCCCGCAGAGAAGCTTTGGCTAAATATAATGAAACGGCTCCGATTAACCGGATTGAATGGGGCGACAAGAGAATTGGTATCATTACCAGCGGTGTAGTTTACCAGTACGTGAAAGAGGCACTGCCGGAAGCATCCGTTTTGAAACTGGGTATGACATTTCCCCTGCCCCAGCAATTGATTAAAGACTTTGCTGAGCAGGTAGACAAACTATATGTAATTGAAGAACTGGAACCCTTTTTAGAGGAGCAGATTAAAGCTTGGGGAATCGAGGTAGTGGGCAAAGAGTTGTTCCCCAGAATAGGGGAATTGAGTCCGGAGTTAATTGGTGCCAAATTAGGTAACTGGAACCAAGAAGCTGCAGTAGCGGTAGAAGTGCCCAATCGTCCTCCCGTACTCTGCCCGGGATGTCCTCATCGAGGCGTATATTATGTGATTAACCGTCTTAAGTTGACTGTTTCCGGGGATATCGGCTGTTATACTTTAGGAGCCACACCTCCTTTGTCCGCCATGGACACTTGTATTTGTATGGGAGCCAGTATCAGCGGTGCTTTAGGTTTGGAGAAAGCTCGTGGTAAAGATTTTGCCCGGAAACTGGTTGCCGTGATTGGTGATTCTACTTTTCTCCATTCGGGCATTACCGGCTTATTGGACGTAGTTTATAACGGGGGTACTTTTACCACCCTGATCCTGGATAACAGCACCACCGCCATGACCGGACACCAGGAACACCCGGGCACCGG
>JAAYOX010000285.1 GCA_012520135.1 Clostridia bacterium | reverse complement strand
ATGACTGTGTTGGACAATGTTAAACTGGCTTATCATTGGCATAGCAAATACAGTCTTTGGGGTTCCTTCCTTCGCCTTCCCGACTACTACCGGGGTGAAGAGAAGATGAAACAGGATGCTCTGGAATTGCTAAGTGTGTTTCGGTTGGATAATAAGGCTCATGAATTAGCCAGTAACCTGCCCTATGGAGAGCAGAGAAGGTTGGAAATCGTCCGGGCCTTGGCCGCCAAGCCAAAACTACTCCTGTTGGATGAGCCTGCGGCAGGCATGAACCCATTGGAAACCAAGGAATTGATGGAGTTAATCGGTGAGATTAGGGAAAAATTTGATTTAACTATCTTGTTGATTGAGCATGACATGTCACTGGTGATGAATATTTGCGAACGGATCTATGTTTTGGATTACGGCAAGATCATCGCTGAAGGCACTCCCGAGGAAATCAAGCATAATCCTAGAGTTATCGAAGCTTATCTGGGGAGGGAGGCGTGACATGCTTACCATAAAAGACATTAATGTTTATTACTGCAATATCCATGCTTTGAAAAATATGTCACTGGAGGTAGAGCGAGGGGAAATTGTAACTCTCATCGGGGGAAACGGTGCCGGTAAAACAACTACTCTAAGGACTATTTCCGGACTCCTTAGATCAAAAACCGGTGATATTATCTTTGAGGATGAGAGTATTTCCCAGACCCCGGCACCTGCGATTGTTAAAAAGGGAATTTCCCAAGTGCCGGAGGGTAGAAGGATTTTCGCCAATTTATCCGTACTGGAAAACCTGGAGATGGGTGCATATTTACGTAAAGATCGCCAGGAAATTGAGGACAGTATGGAGAATGTATTTAACAGGTTTCCCCGCTTGAAGGAGAGGATTCGCCAGAGAGCCGGCACTTTAAGCGGCGGTGAGCAACAGATGCTGGCCATGGGACGGGCCTTAATGTCCAAGCCCAAATTACTGTTACTAGATGAGCCCTCTATGGGTTTGGCCCCTATCCTGGTTCAGGAGATTTTCGCCATTATTAAGGAAATTAATCAAGCAGGTACTACCATTCTTCTGGTGGAGCAAAATGCTCACATGGCTTTGTCCATTGCCCATCGGGCTTACGTCTTGGAGACGGGGCGGGTAGTGTTAAGCGGTTATGCTAAGGATTTGGCGGAAAGTGATGAAGTCAGAAAGGCTTATCTTGGAGGTTAATCAAAAGGAGGCTTGGTGAAAATGTTTGTCCGTAATTATATGTCAGCCAACCCGGTGACGATTACCAGGAAGACCACTGTAGCTGATGCTTTGGATTTGATGCGGCGGCATAATATTCGTCGTTTGCCGGTGATGGAGAACGATGAACTGGTGGGTATTGTAACTGACCGTGACTTGAGAGAAATTTCACCGTCTCCGGCGACATCCTTGAGTATTTTTGAGTTGAACTACTTGTTGGCCAAAGCTAAAATCGGTGATTTTATGCCTAAAAGGCAGAAGGTTCATGTCATCGATGCCGATGCCTATATTGAAGAAGCGGCTTTGTTGATGAGAGAGCACAAAGTAGGGGCTTTACCTGTTACCTCTCAGGGGGAACTGGTTGGGATTATTACTGAAACCAATATTTTCGATGCTTTAATTGAAATCATGGGGATTACCGAAGCCGGGTGCCGGATTGACTTGGAAGCCGATGACAAACCCGGTGTCCTGGCGGACATTAGCCAGGTGATTGGAGCACTAGGGGTCAATATTTCCCGAATTGCCTTGTTCAGAAACGGCTCCTCTAAAGTTAAAGTTGTAGTCAGGATTAATACAGAGGATGGCAGCCAAATTGTGGACAGATTAAAGGAACATGGTTATGATATTTTGGCAGTGAACAGCTATGAAGAATTTAAACCTTAATCCCCCTCTTTAAAGGGGGTTTTCCTTTTTTCCTTTGTGTTATAACGCGAGTTTAACAGGAAAACAATAAAAAAACACCAACAAAAAGTGCTGGAAACATTGGTATTTCAGCACTTT
>JAAYOX010000030.1 GCA_012520135.1 Clostridia bacterium | reverse complement strand
GCGTGTCCGGGGCAGTCCACGTGGGCATAGTGCCGGTTGGCTGTTTCGTACTCTACGTGAGAAGTATTGATGGTAATACCTCTTTCTTTTTCTTCGGGAGCATTGTCAATCTGATCGTATGCTCTTGCTTCTGCACCGCCTACTTTAGCCAATACGTTAGTAATAGCTGCGGTTAAAGTTGTTTTACCATGGTCAACGTGTCCGATGGTACCAATATTGACGTGGGGTTTCGTCCTTTCAAACTTTTGTTTTGCCACTTTGGAGTTCCCTCCCTGATCAAAATTAAATTATTGACGCCCGGGTAAAGCGTTATCTGCTGAACCTGCCTCCCGCCTTCCCCTAACGCACGTTCAAGTGGTCAACACCCGATAATGTTGACCTAAAACTGATATTATTCTATCCCATTTCAGACAAGCTGTCAAATATAGTCAGTTAATTTTAATAACGTTAAAGCTGACCTTTTCTCAATTGTTTTTCTTTATATAATTCATCATCCGCGGCCTGGATTAAACTCTGCCTGGCTTTCTCTAAATTACCCTCCTCCCCTTGGCCCACCGGCAGTGAGCCGATACCGCCACTCAGCCGCTGGCACAGTTGAAGATCCTGATAATAAAAGGGGCTGTTATTCATGGCCTCTTCGATTCTTGCTTTTACTTTTTCAGCCAAATTGCCGGGCAGTCCAGGTAATACAACCATTATTTCATCACCGCCGTAGCGACCCACACTGTCGATGTCTCTAACATTTCTTTGAATAACAGTAGCCGAGTGTTTCAGAATCAGGTCACCTACCAGATGACCGTAATTATCGTTAACCTGCTTAAAACTATCCAGGTCAAAAAGGATAATTGATAAAGGACTGTTGCCGTCCACAGCCGCTTGGATATTCCGGTCCAATTCATCCATTATGGCCCTTCGATTCAAAAGTCCCGTCAACTCATCAATCCGGGACAGCCTTTCCAACTGCACAGCATAGTTTCGTTTCTTTCGTTCATCCGACAAGGTGTTTTTGGTAAATATACCGGCTGAGACCAGAAGAATAATGGCAAAAATAGCATACCTGATCACTACGCTTTTCATTTGACTTCTCTGGACTGATAAAAACGGTTCATATGGTAGGCTAACTGATATACCGCCTCTCAGTTCATTAACTTGATAACCCTGATCTCCGTGACAAGCTAAACACTCTTCCGTTAAAAACAGTGGTTCCATATAACGCAACTGCTTATCACCGATGACGCCCGCTTCATACCATTTGTTATGTTCACCCTGTTCAAAGCTTTTCAAGGCTTCTTTTTCCCACTTATCGGGAACATTATCAGGATTAATGGGCCACAGGCTTGTTAGCCGGAAACCGATACCGTAACTCTCTGACGTTACTTCTCCCAATAATCGCGTCATATAAGCAGGGTTTAATTTGGTTAACAAATAACCTTCAGTAGTCTCCAAATCCCTTAAGGGATCTTTCAAATAAGGATTTGATCGCACCTTGTCAGCAAAAACATAAACCCCGTCATTTCTGGCATTCCACTCCCGAATACCAACTACTGTAGCCAAATAAGCTTTCGCTGTGTTTACGGCCAAAATCCCTGTTTGTCTTCTAATCATGGCTATTTCGTAAGCAAAGGTTATTACTAAGATGGCCATAATCAACAGGCTTAGAACTACCAGATAGCCGGTTTTGCGGAAATCATTTTTCATGGCCGCCCCCCTGCCTGGACCTATCTCCAAGCCTTAAAATGATAATTTTCCTATATTTCTGCAATTTTGGATAAAATCCTCTATCTTTCGGCAGTGCTTTTACACAAAAAGTATCCAACAAGGTGCCTCTGCTTGTTGACAAACTACATCTTCCTACCCGGTGTTAATCGCGGGCTTCAGAGGAGCCCGGTTTGGGGATAAGCTCAATCGCCTCAGATG
>JAAYOX010000029.1 GCA_012520135.1 Clostridia bacterium | reverse complement strand
GAGTACTGGGTTTGATGAAAATTTTCATCTTGGTTTTTTCTTCTATGATATCCTCCACATCGCGTATCGCAGTCCACTTTACGTCAATATAGTCCTTAGTGGTATTTGCAAGAAGCCTGGCACCGATAACAAAGGTTCCTTTAGCGGGATTCAGCTTGGCAGCCAGTTCTGCCATGGGATCTTCCTTTTCAAATACTTCCATGGAACCAAAAGTCATACTGTTATCCTGGGATACGCCGAGGATGATAGCGACACTGCCCAAGCCCAATCCGTGCACGATTTCTTCCGAAAAAAAGCGTTCGTACTTCCTTCCCCCGGCGTTGAAATTAATTCTACAAGTCCCGCTGGCTATATCCCGGGTGGTTTTTTCAATCCCGGTTGCCGCAGCTTCAACCAAACCATCGGTAATACCGGTTGTCACGCCGGTCTTTTTCGCTATAAGTTGCTGGGTAGCTGCAGCCAGGGGGTTATTCATCACATACTGGCCGAAGGGAACATTTTCAATATTCTCAATCAGGTAGGTGTCGCCGGCTTTCAAAAGATAGATTTTTGCAAGGTAGAGGCGATCCGTAGTATCAGTTCTAAAAATATTTTCCATGGCTGACTGGTAGTAGCTATCTATAAGCTGCCGGCGGGTATCCTTGTCAGTGATGTAAGTGGTGGATTTTCCCTCTGCCTGTACCGGCTGGAGCACCTTCCCCAAAGACAGCTGAAAACTTTTAGGATCAACTTCTGCAATTCCCTCTACATCGATATGTTGCTGGGCCTTGAGCTGGTACGCCAAGGTATATTTTCCCATCTTTTCATACAGTATTTCATCAAAAGAAACCTTTAGCACAGGTTGATTATCGCTGGCAAGACAGGTTAAAACAAGATCGTAGGAAAAAGCAACATACTGTTTATCCAGATTCTCGATTTCAATTCTAAGCTCAAACTGCTCCCCGGCCTGGACGTAACGGGGCATTACCTGATCAATCCGTACTTTGCCGTCCCAATAGACGGTTTGCTTTTGTTCATAAAGGTCCCGGGGGGAGATAATACCGTTTTCAGGTTCATCATTAGTGAGATACAGCCGGTAGCTCTCCTGGATCCTGTTATAATTCTCCTCGGAGGCACCTGTAGCGCCCACAACATTGTGAACGCGGCCCTTTTCGTTCTCGTTATACTCAACGCACAGGTACATATAGTTGTCATTTCCGCTGCGCACACAGGAATCAAACCCGTCAATGAGGGAAAGTTTTTTGATTTTAGGGGCATCAATAACGATTTCCCTGCCCAGAGAATCCAGCGCAAACCCTCTTTCAACAGAGATGGTACGCTCGTCGATGGGTACCACATACATACCCGCCACAACACCGGTGCCCAGAATGAAGCGATTAATCATTCTCCGTTTGTCATTTACGTATTTCTGTTCCAGGTTCAAATCTTCAACTGTAAGGAGTTTACCGAAAAAGTATTTATTGCGCTCAAAGGGGAAGAGTTTTGTGTTTTTCATTTACCTGCCTCGCCTTCTCTATTAGTAATAACAGCCAGATTAAACAGAGTGGAGCCATCCAGACTCAGATCTCTGTATTGGCCGAGCACACTGTTGATGCCCAAAAATGAATATTGGTTGAGGAAGATATATGGCTTGAGGATTACCAGTTTAACCTCCATTTGAACCGGCTTCATCTCCTCAATAATTTTGAGCAAGATATCAATTTCTTGTACGGATTTTACATATTCCTCTTTCACCAGCACTGTGAAGCATAAAGGATTGTCACCGTACATGGGCAGTAAGGCTGTCTCATATTCCTCCTGGTCCTTGAACTGCTCCAACTGAAAAGTCTCTACAATAAAGGGCTTCACACCAGTATAAATCTCGACTATATCCTCAATACTTTTTCTTGTTCCCCGTTCCAGGTACAACTCCATTGATCGGGAGAGGAGCCTTCTCAATTTATCTTCAGACCATAGATAACTGTCGCTAAGATCAAGCCATCCCGACAGCCAATACAAAAACTCCTCGTCACAGCAATCTGCATCAAAATGATCGGCAACATTGCGAATATTTGAGTTTAAGTCTTCATACAAGGTTTGAAAAATACCCAGATAGCGTTCTAAAAAACCGCTTTTAAGGTCCGCCCTTTGATATATTGAGGGCAGATATTCTAGCCACGAACGGCTGGGTAGATAGACGGTAATATTGGAGATGGATATTTCCTCATTACCTTGTGGGTACATCTCCAGGACTATCCACAGATAACGCCCAACCACCTCGTGAAGGAGGATATCCCTTAAACCCACTATTTGTTTCTGAATGAATGGTTCCAACAGATCAATTTTTTCGTCGAAAGAATACTTAGATGAGCGAACCAGTTCATCAACCCGGTAAAGTACACCGTCCCTCTCGAACTGGAGTGCGTTAGTGGCATATACCGTTAATTTATAGGCACCGGCCGAGTTTCCGTTTACCTCAAAATGTAGCCTATGCCAGTTCATATCGTCCTGATAGCTGTCAAGCACTCTGGATAAAAATCTTCCCCTTCCGCCGGCATTAACACCGGTGGCGGTTATGCCACTCTCATTACAGCCCAAATTTTCCAGATGGCCTCGCTCATAGTCAGAAGGCTTATTGAAAATAAAATAACTCAGCTTATTTTTCACAACACCACCTCACTTACGGCTCCACACTGAACATAAACTGAGTATCGCTGAGTACAACAATTCCGTTGGCAGGCAACACAATATTTCCTTCCTTAGTGTGTGTGATACCGTTGCCCTTTGCATCCATGGAAAGAGCACTGACGGCGGAAACACATTCCAATCGATCAATTACACCATAAAGTTCACTGTAAACAATCTCTGCGCCAAACTGATCTTTATAACGGATAAAGAAGTTTCTCACCGCCTCCTCCACCATAGCCTGAGCATTCCGGTAGTGTGGTTTCAAGGTTACGTCGCTGTAGACGGTAACACCAACGTATTCGGGGGCAGTAAGCTCGATTTTGGTGCCAAGGAGCCTAAACTTTTCTAGGTGATTTTGGATATTGCGGATATATGCTTCTCTGATAGTCTCAGCCTGTTCCGGATAGGAAGGCTTTACCACAATATTAATAACCATATCCGAGGCAACAGTACCCTGATGCCTGATAAGGTTGGCGGGAATGACCTTGCAACTTTCGATCATCAATCCCGGTGTGCTTAGTACATAATCCTCATAATCAGTGTAAGTTACCGCCGAACGCGGCTTTTTCAGCATTCTGCGGGCCCTTTTAAAACAATCCTCCAGGGTTTCCTCGTCCTCACCCCCGGTAGCGTTAGCTTTATTAGTGAGTTTTACACCGGGAAGCTCCTCCGGACCAATGCGGTTGATAGTGTTTTGCTTTACATTCCCACCTGTACCCAGAACGCTGACATAGCCAATGATGATAATGGTGCCCTCAGGTGCCATCCCTTTTTTACAGTCGCCGAATTTCACTATTCCTGCCGCTGAATCAAACACGTAATGTCTATCCTCGGGGCTAGAAGTGGCGAAATCGTTTACCTTAACCCATGGAAGATAGCGGTCCGGTATCTCCGGATCCTCGGTCATAATTTCAAAGGACTCATATTCGATATTTTTATCGTTCAAATCAAACTCCTGGAAGGGCAGCCCTGTACCAAAACCGGCAATGTTGCTATTGGCAAAGGCTGTGGTTGCATTTACCAGGCGAAGCCCCTGTGCGTCTTCGCGTATCTTGCTTAGATCAACTTCAAAAACCGCACAGTTGTTTTCATAGTCGATCTTCTTGGTAACCATGGGAATCAAATGGTATCCCCGTCCATCCCAGGCATAGACCTGGCTTATACCGGTAATGGATAATTCCGTGGCAGCACAATACTTGCCGTCATCGGACAGGGGGAAGTCAATAACTTCTGACCGGGTGTCCCTCTGGCAGACGGATACCGAGTTAAAGCAAATACCCTGCAACATAGGCGGAACATCATATTCGCATTTGGTAAGACGAAACCGGAGATAATAACCCCCTGCCCCTCCCAGCACATGATGCTCCATGTCATGGTCGATGGAGACTCTGATGCTGCCTGAACATAAAAAGGCATGAGTTTCATCAGATACAAGGGTTGCTGCCTGCCAGCCATTTTTGGTGTAAACCTCCACGGCAAACTCTGCCAAGGGATAAAAACTGCCGGGATCCGTAATCGGGTTGCGCTTGACTTTATAGTCGTTAAAAATATCCACCAGTGCGCGTAGAACCGTCTTGGTTGGTAGAGGCCCATCAAAGCCGAGATAAAAACAATTTCCTACCTGGGGTTCCCGACCGAAAGGCAGAATTCTAAGCTTGTTCCCCAAATTCAGTTGACTGCGATCAATTACCCGGGCTTGCCCTTTGTCAAAGCTGATGCACCTGGAGATATGGTTTTTTAATATGTATGCGCGTTCATCTGCTTCGAAGCAGATCTCGCCTGCGTAAAATTTAGTTCCCTTGAGCACATCTAGATCCTGTTGAGCAGTAATCTCCACCTCTGCCTTCGCCGGAATTTTGGTCCGACGCCTAAGACCTAGAAGTTTCAAATACTTTTTGCGATTCTCATCGCCAATTTGATCGATGTAGTATTGCTGACTCTCTTTGATCCATGAAAATAGCTCCAACAGGGTGATACCCGGATCATGATAATTAAAATCCGTCCACTCCGGGTAGAGACTGGCAATCATATTCCTTGCACTATCCAATATGTCCTTATACCTGTCGGTATCCAATGAAATATTCGGTAACATTGCAAGTCAAACTCCATTCTCAGATAATTAATCGCATCCACGATTAGTCTCTGTAAATTGACATAAATTGCTATCCTGTTACACACATTCGTATTCGCTATTATTCTTAATAATCCTTTCTTTCTTACAACTCTTTATCAAATTTCAGACATATTCGACTTAATATGTCAAATTATGGCTCATGCAAAGTTATACCACCGAGATCAGTATTTCATGTTCACCGCTGAGGGGCAACACAAAACGGTTAGTTTTGATCAATTCCATGTCTGTTTCTTTCCAGCCCGTTACATCACCGGTGAAAGCAGTAAGAAAAATGTTTTTGACATACTCAATGCCGTCAATGTCTATGATGGCGTTCCGAATCTGTATTTCATTGGGCAACCTTCCGATTTTCCAACCGCTCCCGTCAAAATTACCATTTACCACATCCATGAAGCGATCGAGGCGCTCCTGCACGCTCTTCTTGACGGCAAAGACTTTATTCATATCGCTGACTCTGATTTCTGCCCGAACCCTTAGCTCTACGAATTTTGGTTCGATAATGAATAGCTTGTTCAAAGCGATGAGGTTTCCGTGAACCTTTTGCTCAAGGTATTTGTAAATCTCTTCCCTGACGGAGGCAAACCGGGTTCTGTTGGTTCGGTAATCTTTCCTGAGCACAACCAGAGTAACGGCACCTGGCTTCTTATGACCGTTCCCGTCGTAGCCGGCAAAGCATTTTGCCATTTCCACATTGCGGGTGGCCTGTTTTACCAGTTCTTCGAAATCCCGTGCTGTAACTGCTTTACCTTGAGTGCGCAACAAAGCGGAACTACGCCCAATGGCCTCACTCAAAGCCTCTACGTCATAGCCACCTGATAATTCAGTGGGGTTTGAAACCTGATTGATAAAACCGATAGCCCGATCAAGCTTTTGTACGGCTCCTGCCGGAAGATTGGTGCGGCGACCGCCGCCGGTTTTGTATTCTACCATGATATTAGGCTCTTTACTGGTCCCGGGTATCCGCCCGTATTTACCGTTACCGAAAAGAATGTACCCCTCTGTAGGGTTGGCTATATAATGCCGATCAGTGGGTGAAGAGTTCAGAAAATCACCTACCCGCTCCCATTTAACCCACGCCTCTTTCAGCAAGCCAGCTTCGTCATAAACGCAGCGAACCTCCCGGTTAGCCTTAAGACTTACCAGTTGCTCTTCGCTCAACTCTTCAAACTCATTAACATACACAGCTATTTCAATAATACGATTGTTAAGCAGTTTGAAAGTCATGTCCTCCTGGTAGATCTCCATGGTGAAGCTCTCGGTTATTCTTTGGTCTACATTTACAATTCCCGTTACATTCATATGGAGGTTTTCGATAGAAGGACATGCAGCATTTTCGCCGGCATAATAATCGTTTTCATCTACAATTCTAATCCAGTACTTTTCCTCGCCAAACAGCTTTTTTGTGGCGAAAGGCCGGTTATCCATGATGGTTATGAGACCTGAGCGCGAGAAGCCCTCGGTTTCGTCCACCATGTTAAGCGGGCGCCAACCGCTGCCGGCATAGTACTCCCAGCGCAGGCCGGCATTTACCTGTTCCTCATTGTCACACATGATAACCAATAGTTTGATGGGAGCACCCTGGGGGGCCACGTCGAACCCCAGATAGACGGCCCCTTTGCCCATTCCCGTCTGGGAGAAGGGTTTAAAGCCACCGCAATTCACCATCTCCTGCCCAGACATTTCAATTGTCTCCATATTGTTTGAAGAGGTAATCCGCTCCGGCATCAACCATTTGTCAATATAATCATAGCTTAAACTGAGATTGGTCAGCACCGGGGATATGTAATTTCCTGTCATTTTATAGAGATTGTTTATTTTCAGCACCCTGGCCCTGATATAATAGGTCTCCACAGCGTTGACCAGTATAGGGGAAATGTCCTCGGGACAAACAAAGCTGATGGTCTTGTATTTGCCAATGGGTCCGTTATCGATACTGAACAGATCAGCGTAACTGCTATCGCTGAAGAGGCGAGCCCAACCGCTGCCGTTGTAATACTCCCAGATGACTTGATCAATGGTTATATCATATTCACGGGTAGGCCGGAGGTTGGAGCGATCGGTAACCCACTCCCAATTGATGGCATCATCGGCCTCATTATATTCAAGGGGGATCCTCACGTAGTCCACATTAAAGGACATGCTAATCCTGGCACCCTTCTTGCAAAAAACCTCTTCCGAACCAAAATACACCTCATTATAGAGATTAAATCTCTCGCCAAAAGGAAAAAACTGCGCCTGATTACACTCGACCCCGTCACTACTGATACTGTCGCAGGATATACCTACTCCTTTGGCCTTGATGACAAAACGTTCTATTTCCATATCCTTAAAGGGATGAATGTTATGCACCGTAAATTTGATAACAAAACTTTCTTTACCCCCAATTTCCGTGGGCGCAAAGGGAGGCTGCTTTTCGTTTTTATAGAGAAGGATTTTTCCGTCACGGACAGATTTTGTCGCAAAAGAAACATAACCCTCTTCGGAAAAGTATTCGATGCCGGCGTTATCGTCCAAAACCAACTGTTGCAGGAGTTCTTCCGGCACCAAGCGGGTATCCCGCTGGTAAAAACACAATTCAATCCAGGCGTTTTTCTTGAGGTTTAGCAACTCATCATGGGAAAACACAAGGGTATGTTCCTGTAAATTGGTGCCCGAGAAATCGAAAAGCCGGAGTTCCTTGTCTTCCCCGTAAAAGCCTTGTTCCTCCTCCCGGGAATCATACAGCTTTTCGATAAAATCGATTTTGTCGTTAGCCTGGTAGATCACATTCACCTGGGCGGGGGTGACATAAAGATCATCAGTGGTTTCAAATTCCACTACTCCTATATCGTCATCAGTATCGGCGGATACAATGGTACCGAGAGGAACTTCAACGCCGGGTACTTCGTCGTTTACCAAGGAAAACTTTACATATCCTCTCGAAGGAGTAGCAGGAAGCAATTCCGTGCCAAGGTGATCAAAAAACGCAATTTTATTTTTCATGGGTACCTTATTGAAATTCTTTACCGTCTTGGCAAACATGTTGGCATAGACCAAGGCCAATGCTGTACCGATGTCCGGATTGTCCTCATCCATCCTCCACTCAGGCGTGTAAGCGGCTGCATTTTCCTTTATTTTATCGATTATATCTCTTTGCGACCTGCTATCAAGCTCCGGCTGCTTCACAATGGCACCCCCAATACTCTTAAAACACAATGTATGAGCTAGATGTTGTCTCCATACCCTTCGTTAATGTAATATGGAAATACCAAGTTAAATGGGTTATTGGTAGACCTCACCACATAAGAGATGTTAATTATTACCTTTCCGGCTTCAGATTGACTGTCATCAATGGTTACCTCGATTTCATCTATTCTCGGTTCCCACATGACCAGTGCATCAATGATTTCCTTGCGCATGAGACTTAAGGTAGTGAAATCCGTTGTACCGAAGGCAAATTCATGTATACCACAGCCGAAATCCGGATTCATCACCCGTTCCCCTTTACGGGTATTTAAGATGATGCCTATAGCTTCTTTGATATCCTCTTCGTGCGAAGATGTTTTCATTCTACCTGTGCTGGGATCCACCTGAATAGGAAACTTAAAACCGGTACCTAAAAACCCTTTACTGATGTCCCGTTCCCTCATAAGTCCCTCCGTTTGGCTGCATAAGGCCTAGTTTATTTTTACCATGGAGCCCTTTACCTGGGTCACCCCACTGGAGGATAGCTCCATGCTGCCCTGGGCATTAATTTTTATCATTGACCCTTCAATCTTATCACTCTGACCTTTCAACTCCAGGTTCTGCACCGCCTCAACCTTCACGTTGTTTGTTTTGATAGTTGCCGATTTTCCGGTGCCGTCAAGGCTAATCACATCGCTTCCCCCGACTGAAAGGGTGATTTTTTTATCTGCCTTAATTTGTATCGTACCGTCTTTTTCGTTGATAACGATCCCGTTTTTTCCCGATGCATCGTGGAGGGTGACGGATTTGGCCTCGTCTTCAATGATAATACCGAATCCACCGGGAGTTTTTATTTCGATTTTCTGCTTGTTCTCCTCGTCGTCGAAGACAACTTCGCAGCCACCCTTCGTTTTGAATCGCTTGATCACATTTTTCTCGACTGCCGTTTCGGGAGGAAGGGTATTATTGTTGTTCCAAAGAGTTCCGATCACTATGGGGCAATTTCGATCACCCATGTTAAAGGCGACCACCACCTCGGACCCAACCTCGGGAAGGGAATAATACCCGAAATCCTTTCCGCCATACATGCTCATAACCGGGATCCAACCGGTGACGTTCTTGCCGGCTTCACCGAGGAACATTTCCACTTTGACCATACCTGGATAATCCTTATGCCAGTTTTCCTTGACCAGGGCGGTGGTAACGCTGTGTACTTTATCATCAACAGCTGAATTCAGCGTCAACAATTCTTCAAACATACCCATTAACTCCATCCCCCTATTTCGAAAGTGGTCGTAAAGGATTCCGTATCGATTGTATGAACGACTTCCGTAATGTAGTACTTTTTATTAACCATACTGTCCAGAGACTCTACTTGCAAAAACCGGCCGGGCACCACTTCAGGCAGGCCAACTAACATGCCACTGCCCGTTATTGTCTGTTTAATTTCTCTCTCCGCGATAGCCGTCGCCCTGGTTTTGGCCTTTTCCGGGGTATCCGCATCGGGATCGACAAAATAAATCTCCGGCGGAGAAGAAATAATAGAAGATTGACTACTGGGACTTTTGGCTGCAGCCGTTGCCATAATGGCTTTTTGGGCCTTGGCATCGTATCCGCTGACTACTACTTTCATATCCAGGTAGCTGGCCATCATGGAAAAAGCCAACAGTTCTCTTCCTTTTTTAACCGTCATAACCGGAGAGGTTACTTTGGCTGGTTTTCTAAAGTAAGCCTTATCCCCCAAGATAAAAAACTCCCGGGGAGCTTTGCCTTTTCCGATCAGCTCTTTAGTCACAAAGTTATAATCATTAGTTGTCTGGGCCAAAGGACTTTCCAAATTATCGTCAGTGGCGTCAACAACAGGTGTGCAGAGCTTGGAATAGTTACTCATGACTGTTCTAAAGGCGTCCGAGTAATTCTTAACCTCGTGAAGCAGCTGTTTTTTTCCGGAGGCCATCATCAGTCGCCTGGCATCCATCAACTGAACCGTCAGCAAAGGATACCGCTCGAATTCAACTCCCAGCCCTGCAACATAGCCCTTAAAAACCATAGTAGTATCGGAAAGATAACCCACCTCGACCTCCACGATGGTCCCCAACTTAAATTTATTTTTGACTTCAGATTTGAAGGAAGATGATTCTTCATCATATAGATTGGCAAACTTAATGATCGTGGAACTGGCAGCGTTGAGGGACAGGGTGACCACCAATTCCTCAACATCGAGCTTCATGGTGGTGATAGTATCGATGCCGTTCACTTTGACTTTATAGGCAGGTACAAGAAAGTTACCGTATTTGTTCGCAAGCACCTTATGGCTGTAAGAGCCGGACATCAAATCACCCATCACCTTTTCTCCTTTTCAGCCCCTAGATGGCAGGAACTTTCAAAACAGTTCCCACCGGAATGTCAAGGGGATCCATGATTCCATTGGCGTTAGCGATATACCGCCACTTGCTTTCATCGCCGTATTCTTTGCGAGCGATACTCCACAGACTCTCATCTTCAGACAGGATGCGGATTTTTGTTCGATCGGGGGACTCAAAGGGACTACGCCTTGAACCGTCCTCATTGGGTACACCGATGAATTCAACATCGACTTTGGCCCGAAGGGGTTTTCCGCTTTTCGCAAACATTGTATAAGTAGCGGTCACGCTTTTAACAAAGCCGATAAATTTGAGGGAGCCCCACACAAAGGCAACTAACGGCGGCCGGTGAACCGTGCCATCGATTTGACGAAGCTTAGCCAGTTTCTCGACCTGCTCGGAAACGTCCTTTTCCTCAGATAAATCAATAACGGTACTGGAAGGTTCATATGAATTGAAATAAAGAGACATTTTCAGGTTTGGCTGCTTACCACCCTTGAAGTTTATAACCGGCGAATCACTGTTCTGACGGGGTATGTTCTCGTAATCAGCACCCTCAGCCAGACTGTATTCCGCAGGATTAAACTGCACCGGTATCTGTTCATTTCTATCCAAATTGATAATGACCGCATCTTGCTTGACAAACATGCTGATTGCCTTGGCTGCCAGGGCCTGCACCATTTGTAAAGACATCCTATCGCCTCCTCTTCGTAGCGTAACCAACGAAACCTATCGGATACCTATTGTAATCCGTATCGCATTTTCTCAAGCCTTATCCTGGCTTTCAACTCTTTCATCACCATGGACCTGATTTTCTTTTCGCTCATCTTCGCTGCCACATCTTCCTGGAGCAGGCTATGGGCATTGTTCAGCTTGTAGATTACGGCTTCCTGTTCTTTTAGCTTTTGGGTAAGCTCCGTCACTTTACGCTGTTCCTGTCTGAGCAACTCTTCCCCTTGCAGTACCCTTTTTTCCAGTTCAGGAATACTGTAGGATTTTGCAGAAATACCGGAGGCAGAACCGGTCAGCAGGCTTCCGGTATGCCCGTCGGTATGCTCTGACGGCGGCAAATTCGGACCATAGATCAAATTGCCAAACCGGTTAATCAACTCCCTTTCATATGGAATAGACTTACCGATCATTCCCGGCTGTTCCTTTTGAGTTCCGTCAGGCAAACGCGACTCCATGGCAACCCGGTGATCAATATCTGTCTGGCTATTCACCGTAGAAATATTTTGGGGAGATTGATTACCTGCTAAATAATCCCGCTGATATTCCGTTATACTCGCTATATTGCTGTTGATCAAATAATTGGTATGCTTATTGGTCTCCGTTTTGTGAGTGAAACTGCGAAACTTACCGATAACCTGATTCTTGACCTGTGTTATAGCCATGCTAGTTACATTCTTTAGGTTGGTTATACTGTTTTGCCCAGCACTGACGACATTCATCACGGGTGAGGTTTGTCTACCTCCGGCAGGCCTGTCTCCTTCAGTTTTTAAAAACAAATGCTCCACCGGATACACGTATCCGGTTGGCTCCACAAACTGCCCCGTCGGCACTGGAGTAGGTTCCTGCACACCTAATGAAGTTGGCGTTTGCGAGTTTTGACCTTCTACGCCGGAAGGTTCCCTGCCATGGACGGAAGGGTAATCTCCAAGCCTATGGTACCGGGGCACCGTGATATCGTTAGTAAACCGCCGGTCCGTGACGTTCCCGGAAAGGTTTAGTGTAGTATTTTGGTTAATATTGAATACATTCTCATTTTTTGTTGTAAAATTCTTTGCGAATCTTTTAAGAAGGCCGGTATTTATGAGTTTTTGGGCTACAGTAGTTTTATTACTCTGCTGTAATCGGTTCTCAATCAGATTCCAGACCGGGTGGTCCTGACGGCCTACAGGCTGAGTAAAGATAAGCCCGCCTCCATCAGCCCGGTAGTACCCGGTAAAATTATCATAGGTCTTTTGAAGATTGTCCGGCAGGTCCAGAACAATAGGCTGCCCGGCCAATTGTTGCGGAACATCATATTTGCGAACCAATACTTCTCCGGGCTTGCTGTCCTTTTCCGGGATGATTTGCCCATAATCTCCAATTTTCTTTTCAATAATATGACGGAGCAATTGCTCCCTCACTGAGGAATAGAAAAGCTCCCTGCTGCCCGGTATGTGGCTGGTATTTGCCACCTTGCCCAATATGGTCAGGAAGGATTGAGCCAGAGAATGAGTTCTGAACACCTTTTCACCGGTTACCGAGGTGGAGCTATTTATAACCTGTTGTTCCTGAAAAAACGGGCTTATCTTCACGGAAGTATTGATTGAGGGCTTCAACTGCGAAGCAAAATTATGCCTGATCATCTGGGTAAAGATTGTTGGAATGCTATGCGTAGCTTCCTCCGGTTTTAGCTGGGAAACAAGCGCATCCCCTACTTCCGGCATATCCGATTTAGCTACACTTTGCCGGTGAGATACGACTGTTTCTTTGGCACCTGCATCAAATATATCTTGCCGGTGATGTTCGGCTCCTTTTATGTTATCTGCGTCAGGGATGCTTTGCCGGCGAAATACGGCCGCTTCCCTGATATCTGCATCAAAGATATTTTGCCCCTCATGTTCGGCCACTTTTTGGATATCTTCATCAAGGATATTATGTCCACGATATCCGGCCCCTTTGCTAATATCTGACTCAGAGATGTGCTGCTTATGATACTCGGGCACTTTTCGGCTACCTGCATCGAGGATACTCTGTTGATGAGGTCCGTCCATCTTTCTGATCTTTGCATCAAAGATGCTTTGCTGATGAGCTTCCCCCTTTTTTTCAACAAAGTGACGGATCAACTGTTCCCTCGATGAGGAATAGAAAAGCTCCCTACTGCCCGGTATGTGGCTGATATTTGCCACCTTGCCCAATATGGTCAGGAAGGATTGAGCCAGAGAATGGGTTCTGAACACCTTTTCACCGGTTACCGAGGTGGAGCTATTGATAACCTGTTGTTCCTGAAAAACCGGGCCTATCTTCACGGAAGTACTGATTGAGGGCTTCAACTGCGAAACAAAATTATGCCTGATCATCTGGGTAAAGATTGTTGGAATGCTATGCGTAGCTTCCTCCGGTTTTAGCTGGGAAACAAGCG
>JAAYOX010000284.1 GCA_012520135.1 Clostridia bacterium | reverse complement strand
TGATTAATGTTATCACAAAAGCCAATTTATCGTCAATGCAAGCACTTACATAATTATTCACCAACATTGCAACGGTCGGCAATTAATTTTTTATATGCCTTACGCAGTTGGGCACTGATTGGTCCAACCCGGCCCTGATTGATAACATGTTCGTCAACTCTAATGATGGGTAGAACTTCGATTCCGGAACCTGTGAAAAATGCCTCCTCAGCCTCATACAATTCTTGAGGCGTAAAGGGAATCTCCCTCACTTCGATACCTAATTCATGGCAAAGCTGGATAACATGCATTCTGGTAATCCCGGGCAGAATCCTATTGTCTGCCTGGTGAGTCTGTACTTTACCATTGGCTACAATGAAACAATTGGACACGGAACCCTCCGTAATATATCCATCTTTACATAATATTGCCTCAAAAGCTCCACGGTCCAAGGCTTCTTGTTTGGCTAACACATTGGGCAGTAAATTAAGGCTCTTGATGTTGCAGCGTCCCCAGCGAATATCCTCCACCAAGTGGGCCACTACTCCTTTTTCCCCTAATTCATCAGCCAAAGGGACAGCCTGGCGGACCGTAATGACTAAATTGCCGGGCACATCATTACCGGGGAAGGGATGGCTCCTTTTACTGGTTCCCCTCGTCATGTGATAGTAGATTTGTGCATGCTCAAAACCGGATCTTTTTAAGGCCTCCTGAATCAAAGCAGTCACTTCCTCTTTTGTATAGGAAGGATTAATCCTGATCATGGCCATACTGTTAAAAAACCGGTTCATGTGCTCTTCTAAACCAAAGGGAACGCCGTTGAAAGCATAGACAACCTCATAAACTCCATCACCAAACTGATGGCCCCTATCTTCTACGTGAACATATGCTTCGTCCAAGGAAACAAATTTTCCGTTGACATAGGCTATCCCATTCATTGATACACTTCCTTCCAAAGTTTACCAATTATAAATGTAAAAGATTACTAAGAGTACTAAATATAAATTCTAGTTTAAATTCTAGATTAGTTTTTATATTCCTGTTAACTGAGACAAAAATTCAGAGTAAAATTATTCCAAGCACAGACTATATTCCTTTAGTAGACAGGGCAGGAGTAGATCACTTAGCGCCATGGCCGGTAAAACAGTCAAAATACAGTTCAGAACCTGTTAATAAACCACATTTTCCAGGCAAAGTCCTTTAGCGGGAGCAGTAGGGCCGGCCAATGAGCGATCCCGGGCGGCAATCAATTTGGTAATATAACCGGGCGGCATCTTACCCCGACCGATTTCCAATAGGGTCCCCACAATAATACGGATCATGTTATATAGAAAACCGTCAGCAGTAATGTTTACATAAATCAGGGAACCT
The DNA here is from genome assembly GCA_012520135.1 of Clostridia bacterium. Lineage (GTDB taxonomy): Bacteria > Bacillota > DULZ01 > DULZ01 > DULZ01 > JAAZDD01. The sequence continues at coordinate 17,207 of JAAYOX010000284.1, read as the reverse complement.
GTTTCACTCAGATGGATTTCCTTAATAGTTCGCACAAAAGTCTTTACTGAACTGCCGGCGGCACAAAAGCTGCGAAAATCATGGGTACCTATAAGATACTGTGCTGCCTCTTTCATCGTTGCCACATCCAGTTCATAAGGCACATGACAGGCATAATTCCGTAAAAACACATCGGGTACAGGGCTCCGGTCTAAGGTATATCGATAGGTTTTTTCTTTAGCCCAATATTGGGCATGAAAATCACCGGATACCTCTTCCGCCTCGTAAAAGCGAATATCCGGTGGCAAAACACTGTTTAAAGCTGCCGGAAAACGGTTAATGGGAATCCGGCTTTGGGTATCAAAATGGATTACTTGTCCCCTGGCGTGGACACCGGCGTCGGTCCGCCCGGCCCCTACCACTCGAATTCCTTCTTCCTTGGTAATCAGGGCTAAGGCTTTTTCGACTGTGCCTTGTACCGTCTCTACCCTACCCTGCCCTGCTTGCACTTGCCAGCCGGCATAGTTGGTACCATCGTATGCTAGGCACATTTTTATGCGTCTCATAGGTTCACTTCCCAGCTAAATATATCTGGTTATAATGGCGTAAATTAAAAAACAAACCATAAAGAATAAGGTAAAATAATCACGGTTATACATCACCAGTTCTTTTAGCCGGGTCCTGCCGGTTCCCCCCCGGTAGCAACGAGCTTCCATGGCCATGGCCAAATCATCGGCCCGTCGAAAGGCACTGACAAAGAGAGGCACCAACAGGGGCACCATGTTTTTGGCCCGCCGCCAGAGATTACCGCTTTCGAAGTCCGCTCCCCTAGCCATTTGGGCTTTCATTATTTTCTCCGTTTCCTCCAGCAAGGTGGGAATAAAACGCAGGGCGATGCTCATCATCATGGCCAATTCGTGGGCAGGCAGCCCCACTTTTCGCCCCGGGCTAAGCAGGTATTCCAACCCGTCCGTCAGGCTGATGGGCGAAGTAGTCAAAGTCAACAAGGAGGTGATGAAGACTAAAAAGATTAGTCTTAAACCCATAAATACCCCCTGCCGTACCCCTTCCACGGTGATTTTAAGAATGCCCCACCTGAATATTTCCGAGCCGGGAGTTAAAAACAGGTGTAAGGTAACGGTAAAAACAATAATAATCAGTACGGGCTTCAACCCTCTGAGTAAATAATGAAAAGGAATCTGGGACAACCAGACTACCAGAAAGGTAAAGATGCCCATGGAAACGTACCCTAATGGACTATTGACCGAAAACAAAGCGATCATGAAAATCACGGCACTTAAAATCTTAGTGCGGGGATCCAGGATGTGAACCAGGGATTTACCCGGTATGTACTGTCCAATTGTAATATCTTTAAGCATTGTTCCTATCTCTCCACCAATCCAGGATTTCCTTACCTGCCTCTTCTACCGTTAAGACATCTGTCCTGAGGTTATAACCTAACTCTTTTAGGCGTTCCATCAGAATGCCTACCAAGGGCACGCCCAAACCAATGGACTGCAATTCTTTTGTACGAGCAAAGACCTGCCTGGGAGGCCCGTCCATGACCACTTTGCCCCGGTGCATGACCAATACCCGGTTGGCGTAACGGGCAACATCCTCCATATTATGGGAGACCAACACTACAGTGATACCCAATGAGCGATGCATAGCCGCAATCTGCTCCAAAATCTCATCCCTGCCCTTAGGATCTAATCCGGCGGTAGGTTCATCCAAAATCAAAACTTGGGGGCCCATAGCCAAAACCCCGGCAATGGCTACCCGGCGCATTTGCCCGCCGCTTAAGGCAAAAGGCGACCGGTCTTTCACACTGTCGATATCTAAGCCTACCATGGTAAGGGCTTCTCTAACCCTGACATCAATTTCTTCAGGGCTTAGACCAAGGTTTTTGGGGCCAAAGGCAACATCGTCGTAAACAGTTTCTTCAAATAATTGGTGTTCCGGATACTGGAAGACCAGCCCTACTCGCTGCCTGATTTTTTTCAAGTTTCCTTTATCAGACAGGACATCCAAGTCCCCTACCCAAATATTACCCTCTGAAGGTAATAAAAGACCGTTTAAATGTTGGACCAAGGTTGACTTGCCTGAACCCGTATGGCCAATCAGGCCCACAAACTCCCCCGGCTCAATGGTAAGGTTAATATCATCTAAAGCCCGGGTCTCAAAGGGGGTACCTTTTTTATAGATATAGGATACCTTTTCCACTACTATCCGCATAGGCATTTCACCATTTCTTCCACCGTCAGCACGTCTTCAGGGACAGCCAGTCCTCCTTGACGCAGCAAACTTGCCAGTTCTGTCATTTGAGGAACATCCATTCTCAACTTTTTTAACCTGCTTACTTGGGCAAATACTTCCCGGGGCTTACCTTCCAGTTCAATCTCACCGTTTTCCATGACAATCACTCGATCCGCATTTACAGCCTCATCCATATAATGAGTAATGTGTACTACCCCTAAGCCCTCCTCCTTATTTAGACGCAAAACAGTGGCCATCACTTCCTGCCTGCCCTGGGGATCCAGCATGGCCGTAGGCTCATCTAATACCAAGTAATCAGGCCTCATGGCAATGACACCGGCGATAGCAACTCTCTGTTTTTGCCCCCCCGACAGGAGATGCGGTTCTTTGTTTTTAAATTCACTCATGCGCACTAATTCCAGCGCCTCATCAACCCGGTTCCGGATCTCCGGGGACGGCAATCCCAAATTTTCAGGACCAAATGCAACATCTTCTTCCACCGTAGTAGCTACCAGCTGGTTGTCAGGATTCTGAAAAACCATCCCTACCCTACGCCTAATGTCCCAAATGTTTTCCGGATTCAGGGTATCTAACCCGTCAATCAGGACTTGTCCTCCGGTAGGTAACAACAACCCGTTTAAGTGTTTAGCCAAGGTAGACTTACCGGACCCGTTGTGGCCGATGATCGCTACAAATTCACCTTTTTCGATGGTAAGACTAACACCGTTAACGGCCTTAACTGTTCCTGCTTCACCGCCTTGATAGCTATGTTCAAGCGCAATTACTTGAATCATACCCCCACCTGCCTTTTGTGCCTAAAAAAACATAAGCCAGGAAATACCGGCATGCTCTGCCGCACCTCCTGACTCTGCTTTATCCCTGGCTAAACCAATTCTACCAGCACAATCTCTGCAGCATCGCCACGCCGATAGCCTTTTTTTATAATCCGGGTATAGCCGCCCTGACGTTCGGCATAACGAGGAGCAATTTCTGCAAATAACTTGGTTACTACATCTTCTTCCCTCAGGTAAGCTAAGGCTTGCCGGCGGGCGTGAAGATCTCCCTTTTTCCCCAGGGTGATAATCTTATCGGCCACTCGCTTCAGTTCCTTAGCCCGAGGCTCCGTGGTTTCAATTCGCTCTTCTTTTAAAAAGGAAGTGACCATGTTTCTGAGCATTGCCTTCCGGTGCGCGGATTTCATGCCCAGTTTACGATAGGCCATGTCACTCAACCTCCTTTACTCATCGGACTTACGCAAAGATAAGTTCAATTCCCCTAACTTGGTGACTACTTCTTCCAAAGATTTTTTCCCCAAATTACGCACTTTCATCATGTCTTCTTCTGTCCGCTGAATCAGTTCTTCTACCGTATTGATGCCTGCTCGCTTGAGACAATTGTAGGAACGCACGGAAAGATCCAATTCCTCGATGGTCATCTCCAGGATTTTGTCTTTCTTCTCTTCTTCCTTCTCCACCATGGTGACTTCATCACTGATTTTCTCAGTCAAGCCCATGAAGAGTTTCAAGTGATCATTTAGGATCTTTGCGGAAGAACTAATCGCCTCATCAGGGGCAATACTGCCATCAGTCCAAACTTCCAAAGTAAGACGGTCATAATCCATATCCTGTCCAACCCGGGTATCCTCAATAGCGTAATTCACTTTAAGTACCGGAGTAAACAACGAATCTATGGGAATGACGCCGATGATGTGTTCATCCTTCTTGTTTTTGTCCGCCGGACGATAGCCCCGACCTTTCTCCACTACCAGTTCAGCCCTCAGTTTTCCATCCCGATCAAGAGTAGCAATTTTCAAATCCGGATTGAGAATTTCTACTTCCGCATCACAAATAATATCTGCGGCAGTCACTTCCCCTTCCCCCTCGGCATCAATACGAATTACCTTGGACTCATCGGTGTGAAGCTTGACGGCTAAACTCTTTAAGTTGAGAACTATATCGGTAGTATCCTCCAAAACACCAGGTATCGTGGAAAACTCGTGCAAGACACCGTCAATTTTTACGGAAGTAATTGCTGCACCAGGCAGAGAAGAAAGCAGAATCCTCCGGAGGGAATTGCCTAGTGTGATACCATAGCCCCTTTCCAAGGGTTCAACTACGAATTTACCATAACGGTTGTCGTCACTCCGCTCAACACATTCTATTCTAGGTTTTTCAATCTCTAACATTCTTACCCTCCTTCGATAGCTTTCCTTCCTAGGTTACTTGGAGTACAATTCCACGATAAGATGCTCTTCAATGCCTGTGTCAATCTCCTCACGGGAAGGAAAGGCCAGCACCCGACCTTCTAATCCGGCTACATTACTTTCCAGCCAGGCAGGTGGTGTTCTATGAGCAGCCGCCTCAGCCAATTCCTTAAACTTGGGAGATTTGGCACTCTTTTCGGCAACTTTAATTACATCTCCCACCTCTACCAGGTAAGAGGGAATATTAACCCTTTTGCCGTTCACGGTAAAATGGCCATGTCTGACCAGTTGTCTGGCTTCAATTCTGGAGCTGGCGTAGCCCAAACGATAAACTACGTTATCTAATCTTCTTTCCAGAAATCTCAATAGGTTTTCACCGGTAATACCTTTTTGTCGTTCCGCTTTCTTAAAATAATTACGGAACTGTTTTTCCAGCACTCCATAAATCCTTCTGGCTTTTTGCTTCTCACGAAGCTGCAGCCCGTATTCGGAGACCTTTTTTCTACTCTGGCCGTGCTGACCGGGAGCGTAACTCTTACGATCCACGGCACACTTGTCGGAGTAGCACCGATCTCCTTTAAGATATAATTTTACGCCTTCGCGGCGGCAGAGACGACATACTGCTTCCGTATATCTTGCCAAAATCCGTGCACCTCCTTATACTCTTCTCCGTTTTGGCGGTCTGCATCCGTTATGGGGAATGGGGGTAACGTCTTTAATCATACTTACCTCTAACCCAGCAGCCTGCAGTGAACGAATAGCTGCTTCACGACCGGCCCCCGGTCCTTTAACGTAGCATTCTACTTCTTTCATCCCATGCTCCATGGCAGCCTTTGCTGCTACTTCCGCTGCCATTTGGGCAGCAAAAGGTGTACTCTTTCTCGAACCTTTAAATCCGCAGTTACCGGCACTGGACCAGGAAATTGCATTGCCGGCTTTGTCAGTAATGGTAATGATGGTGTTATTAAAAGTGGACTTAACATGGGCAACGCCATATTCCACATTTTTCCGGTCACGTCTTCTTGTCCGTGTAGGCCTTCTAGCCATTTAAGCTCCCCCTTTCCTTACTTTTTACGTTTTACGCCCACAGTTCTCTTGGGTCCCTTACGGGTACGGGCGTTAGTTTTAGTCCTCTGCCCTCTGACAGGCAGGCCGCGGCGATGTCTCAGACCACGATAAGAACCGATCTCCATCAGCCTTTTAATATTCAGGGATACGTCTCTTCTCAAATCCCCTTCAACAGTATATTCCTTGTCTATAATCTCTCTGAGCTTGCTGGTTTCCTCTTCGGTGAGATCCCGCACCCGAGTATCAGGGTTGATATTGGCCTTGGCCAATATCTCTTGAGCAGTGGACCGGCCAATGCCAAAAATATAGGTCAGGGCTATCTCAACACGTTTGTCCCGGGGTAAATCTACTCCGGAAATCCTTGCCATTAAGTTACACCTCCATATTCAGACTGAAATCCAGGTGGAACGACTCAAGCTCACGGTTTTGACCGGCTAAAAGTCAACTCTGAGTAGTTCCGGTAATTGCTGTTCCCGGTAGTCCGATGATCACCGGCAGCCGCTACTGCCGGGAACAGTCAACAATTAACCTTGTTTTTGTTTGTGTTTCGGATTTTCACAAATCACCATTACTTTGCCTTTCCGCCTAATGATCTTGCACTTTTCGCAGATCGGCTTTACTGATGGCTTCACCTTCATAATTAACACTCCTTCACCATGAGTGGTCTGCCACAAGCCTTACTTATAACGATATACAATCCGCCCTCGGGTAAGATCATATGGCGATAATTCTACCGTAACCCGGTCACCGGGCAGGATTCGAATAAAATTCATCCGTATCTTACCTGAAACATGGGCCAGTACTTTATGACCATTTTCTAATTCTACCCTAAACATGGCGTTTGGTAAAGGCTCAATTACTCTGCCTTGAAATTCAATTAAGTCGTCTTTAGCCACCAACTATCTACCTCCTTCTCCGGCTTCAGAGTTCTCCTGATAGATGGCTAGTAAACCGGCAACTGCTTTTTTAAGCTCAGCATTGGATACAGCGCTTCCCGTTTTAAGCCGGTTACTGATCTCCTGTTCTTTAAGCTTAGTAGCTTTTAGATGTTTGATGTTCTTTCGTTTTGGACGATGAACCTTACGGTATTTTCCATCGGCTACATAAACAAAGGTTCCATGATGAGTTTCTTCAAACCCTAACACCAAAAACGCTCTGCCTTGATCCCTTCCTGCCGTTGACAGCACCAGTTGTCCGGGTTCCAATTCCACCATATTGCACCTCCCGGTTTACAACCTGGTTAAGATTTCCGGGCCACGGTCCGTAATGGCCACCGTATGCTCAAAATGAGCAGAAGGCTTTCCGTCAAGAGTAACCACGGTCCAGTCATCCTGAAGGGTCCTTACCCGGTAAGTACCCATGTTAACCATCGGTTCAATTGCTAACGTCATACCGGCTTTAAGGCGAGGCCCTCTGCCGGGCGGTCCGAAATTAGGCACTTGGGGTTCTTCATGCAACTGCCTTCCGATACCGTGTCCAACATAATCCTTGACTACGGAATATCCGAATTCTTCTACATGTTTCTCCACCGCATGGGAGATGTCGCTCAAACGATTACCGACAACAGCCTGCTGAATAGCTAACATTAAGGCTTCTTTCGTTACAGTCAACAGATTTAAAATATCTTCATCAGGCTCCCCTACAGGCAGGGTTACGGCCGCATCACCATGATATCCATTTATCTCCACACCAACATCAATACTAATAATATCTCCCGCTACCAGCTTCCTTAAACCCGGAATGCCATGTACCACCTCGTTATTAACAGAGGTACAGATACTAGCAGGAAAACCGTTATAACCTTTAAAAGAAGGAGTGCCACCATTTCTAACGATCAGGTCTTCGGCAATAGCATCCAGTTCCCCTGTGGTGATTCCCGGTTTAACAGCTTCCTCCATTGCCTTCAGCACCTTGGCGGTCAATTGACCGGCTTGACGCATAAAGCTTAACTCTCGTTCTGATTTGAGACAAATCATGCCCAATCTCTTCCCAAAGCCTGACCAATGGCAACCAGGACTTCGGGGATGGGACGGTCTCCGTCAATTTCTTTGAGAAGTCCCCGCTTGGCATAAAAATCAATTAAGGGAGCAGTGTTCTGATGATAAACACTGAGGCGATTGGTTGCTGTTTCTTCGCTGTCGTCACTTCTTTGGTACAATTCTCCTTGACAGGCATCGCATATTCCTTCCTGTTTCGGAGCATTGTAGAGAACATGATAGCTGGCACCGCACTGGCGGCAAATGCGCCGACCGGTCAAGCGGGCTACCAGTTTCTCGTCAGGGACTGCCACATTGAGAACAGCGTCTAACTCCATGCCCAATTCCCGGAGGATCCCCTCTAAGGCTTCCGCTTGAGGAACTGTTCTCGGAAACCCGTCTAATAGAAAGCCCTTACGGCAATCTTCTTCCGACAGGCGTTCTTTGACTATCCCAATAGTCACTTCGTCAGGTACCAATTGGCCGGCATCCATATATTCCTTGGCTTTTTTCCCCAATTCAGTTCCCTCGCTAATCGCCTTTCTGAACATATCTCCCGTGGAAATGTGGGGAATATCAAGCTTTGCCGTCAAAGTCTCGGCCTGAGTTCCTTTCCCAGCACCGGGAGGTCCCATAATTAAAAGGTTCATCAAAAATGCCTCCTTCTTAAAATCAGTTACCGGTAAAGTACAACTACTACTGAAACCAAGCCGTGTCTTTGCTACTTCATAAATCCTTCATAATGCCGCATCAATAAATGGGATTCCATCTGCTTCATGGTTTCTAAAGCAACACCGACAACAATCAACAAACTGGTGCCTCCAAATTGGATATTGAGTCCCGTCAATGACATGATGAAGTTTGGAAGCAGTGCAATCGCTGCCAGAAAGATTGCTCCGGCCAAAGTGATCCGGCTGAGCACTCTTTCGATATAGTCTGCCGTGGGCCGTCCCGGCCGGATACCGGGGATAAAACCGCCGTATTTCTTAATGTTATCAGCCACATCGGCAGGGTTGAAAGTAACTGCCGTATAGAAGTAAGTGAAAAAGATAATCAGCAGCGCATAAAATACCATATATAGGGGTGCGTTAAAATTAAAATGTCTCATTACAAACTGTGCAATACCGTTTTCCGGAAACCAAGTAGCAATGGTCGTGGGAAACATCAGAATAGACATGGCAAAAATAACGGGAATAACCCCTGCCTGGTTCACTTTTAAGGGAATATGGGTACTTTGACCGCCATAGACCCTTCTTCCCACAACTCTTTTAGCATACTGAACAGGAATTCGACGTTGCCCTTCCTGAATGGCTACTACACCGGCTATAACCAGAATAGCGATTACCCCGAAGGCAAGTACGCTAAAAATGCTCACTTCTCCTGCTCTTACCTCTTGGAAAATATTATAGGTACCCATAGGCAAGCGGGAGACAATACCTGCAAAAATGATGAGCGAAATACCGTTGCCGATGCCTTTTTCCGTAATTAATTCTCCCAGCCACATCAAAAAAGCAGTACCGGCGGTCAGGGTAATGACGATAACCGCATAAGTCAGGAAACCTGGGTTAATTAATGCTGAACGAAGATAGAAAGTCATACCGATAGCCTGAATAGCACCTAAAATAACGGTACCATATCTGGTATACTGGACAATTTTCTTTCTGCCTTCCTCGCCCTCTTTAGCCAGGCGCTCCAACTGGGGAATAACTACCGTTAACAGCTGCATAATGATTGAAGCGTTAATATAGGGCATAATACCCATGGCAAAAACGGTAAAACTCTTAAAGGCACCGCCGGAAATGATATCAAAAAATCCAAAAATGTTATGCTGCATCATTTCCGCCAAAATATCAGGATTAACAAAAGGTACCGGCACGTGTGCTCCCAACCTGAAAATCAGGAACATCATCAGCGTAAAGGTGATCTTTCTCCTTAGATCAGGCAGCTTCAAAGCGCTTGATAAGGTTTCCAGCATCTTAAATCACCTCTGCCCTTCCGCCGGCAGCTTCAATTTTCTCCCGAGCCTGCTGGCTGAAGCTATGTGCCTTTACAGTCAAAGATTTTTCCAAACTACCGTTGCCTAATACTTTGACACCGTCTTTAATTCCTTTGATGACTCCGCTTTCCACCAACAAGTCGGGTGTGACTTCCGTGCCTTCCTCAAAACGATTGAGGGTATCCACGTTGACAGCCACAATTTCTTTCTTAAAGATATTGGTAAAACCTCTTTTCGGTAGTCGCCTGTATAAGGGCATTTGACCACCTTCGAACCCTAATCGTACGCCGCCGCCGGAACGGGATTTCTGTCCCTTATGTCCCCGACCGGAAGTCTTACCGGAACCGGAACTCATTCCCCTGCCCACCCGGCGGGCTCTGGTACGGGATCCTGCTTTTGGTTTTAACTCGTGGAGTTTCACTGACTACACCTCCTTAGGCCTCAATTTCTTCAACGGCCAGTAAATGCTCAAGTTTTTTGATCTTACCCCAAATATCCGGGGTACCGTTTTGAATAACGCTGGCATTGAGCTTATTTAGGCCCAGGGACTTGGCAGTACGGCGTTGAACTTCGGGTCTGCCAATCAGACTGCGTTTTAAAGTAATTTTTAACTTCTTGGCCACTTATATCCCTCCTAGCCCAACAGTTCCTCGACTGATTTGCCCCGGAGTCTTGCCACCTCTTCAGCCCTCTTTAATTCTTGCAAACCTGCTAGAGTAGCATATACCATGTTATTTGAATTAGCAGAACCTAAGGACTTAGTGAGGATGTCTTTAACACCGGCTAATTCCAGAACAGCCCTTACAGGTCCACCGGCAATAACACCGGTACCGGGAGCAGCAGGCTTAAGCAGCACTCTGCCTGCCCCAAAACGGCCAATCACCTGATGGGGAATAGTTGTTCCTACCATTGGCACTTTATAAAGATTCTTTTTAGCATTTTCGACACCTTTGCGGATGGCTTCCGGTACTTCAGTAGCTTTACCCAGACCCGCACCTACGTGACCGTTTTTGTCACCTACTACCACCAAGGCGCTAAAGCTAAATCTCCGACCACCCTTAACTACTTTGGCCACCCGGTTGATACTGACAACCTTTTCGACCAATTCCATCTCCTTTGGATCGATCTGCACTAATATTTCCCCTCCTTTTCCTAAAACTCAAGACCTGCTTCCCTGGCACCCTCGGCCAAAGAGGCAACTCTACCGTGGTAAAGATAGCCACCGCGATCAAATACCACTGACTTTATTCCTTTAGCTAATGCCTTTTCTCCAATGAGCTTGCCTACCTGTTTAGCTGCTTCCTTGTTACAACATGTCGCCAATTCGCCTTTCAACGGTGCTTCAAGGGTGGAGGCAGCCACTAGGGTATTGCCATTGACATCGTCTATAATTTGGGCATAAATGTGCTTATTACTCCGATACACACATAGTCTTGGCCGTTCAGGAGTGCCGCTGATTTTATTTCTAATCCGGTAATGTTTTTTTACACGGACGGCATTTTTATCTAACGCTTTAAACAATCCTATCACTCCCCTCTAACAGAGCTTAGCTAAGCTTGCCTACTACTTGGCACCGGTTTTACCGGCTTTGCGGCTAACCGTTTCAGTTTCGTATTTAATTCCTTTACCCTTATAAGGTTCGGGAGGTCTTACAGCGCGAACATTGGCTGCAAAAGCACCAACCAACTCTTTATCGATGCCTTTAACAATAATCTTGTTTGGAGAGGGAACTTCCACTTCCAAGCCCTCGTAAGGCACCATCTCTACGGGCTGAGAATAGCCCACTGTTAGAACTAACTTGTTGCCTTGCATGGCAGCCCGGTAGCCAACCCCTGCCAAATCTAATCCTTTGGAAAAACCTTTGGTAACACCTTCAACCATATTGCTTACAAGAGTTCTTGTTAAACCGTGTAAAGACCGGTGTTCTTTTTGCTCTGAAGGCCGGGTAACCACGATTTGTTCACCTTCAATGGCAACATTCATTTCCGGATGCAATTCTCTGGTTAGTTGACCCTTGGGTCCTTTTACCCGGATAGTATTACCATCTAAGCTAACTTCAACTCCTGCGGGAATGGTGATGGGTGTTCTACCTATTCTGGACATGTATCACACCTCCTGTAGTGACTGAACAACTACTTACCAAATGTAGCAAACAACTTCCCCGCCCATGCCTTCCCGGCGAGCCTGTTTGTCAGTCATGAATCCTTTTGAAGTGGAAATCATTGCGATTCCCAAGCCGTTTAACACTTTCGGTACCTCATCTTTTTTGGCATAAACTCTAAGCCCGGGTTTGGAAATTCTCTTCAGCCCAGTGATGACTTTTTCCCGGTTAGGGCCATACTTCAGGTAGATCCTGATGACACCTTGTTTTCCGTCTTCGATCCGTTCAAAGTCTTTAATAAAACCTTCTTCCTTCAAAATCTGGGCCATGGCTATTTTCGCTTTGGAAGCGGGAATTTCCACTGTTTCCCGGTATACCATATTAGCATTACGAATCCTCGTCAGAAAATCCGCAATTGGATCGGTCATGGTCATAGACTAAACCTCCTTCCCCTTCGTTACCAACTGCTTTTAGTTACCCCTGGAATCTCACCTTTGTATGCAAGTTCTCTAAAACAGATCCTGCACATTCCGAACTTTCTCATATACGCATGGGGACGACCACAAATCTTGCAGCGATTATGGGCCCTCACTTTATACTTAACCGGACGTCCTTGCCTGGCGATCATGGATTTTTTCGCCAATGTTTGTTTCCCTCCTTTAAATGCAACAAACTGATTTTATCTTTCTCTAAAAGGCATACCCAATAACTTTAGCAATTCGTAGGCTTCTTCATCAGTTTTGGCAGTTGTGATGAAGGAGATATTCATGCCCCGTACTTTGTCTACCTTGTCATAATCAATTTCAGGAAAAATGATTTGTTCCTTTAACCCCAGAGTGTAGTTACCCCGTCCGTCAAAACCGTGAGGATTGACTCCCCTGAAGTCCCGAACCCTGGGCAACACAGCTCCCAACAGTTTATTGGTAAAAGCATACATCCGTTCGCCCCGGAGAGTGACTTTGACGCCAATCGGCATACCTTCTCTCAATTTGAAAGCGGCGATGGATTTTTTGGCTCTGGTGATGATGGGCTTTTGACCGGAAATGGCGGTCAAATCTTCTACTGCACCGTCTAATGCTTTTGGGTTTTGGGTGGCTTCTCCAACACCCATGTTGATGACAACCTTCGCTAATCTAGGAATCGCCATGACATTTTTGTAACCGAATTTTTCCTGCATGGCCGGTATGACTTCTTTTTGATACTTTTCCTTAAGCGCGCCCATTTGGCTGACCCCCTTTCCACAACTAATCTTGCTCTGCACCGCACCGTTTACATATTCTGACCCGCTTCCCATCGGCTAAAACCTTTTTGCCAACCCTGGTAGGTTTATTGCACTTGGAACAATACAGCATAACGTTAGAACTGTGTATGGGTGCTTCTTTTTCCACAATACCCCCCTGAGGCATTGATCTGGTGGGCCGGGTATGACGTTTCACAACATTGGCTTTCTCTACGATCACTCTTTGCTTCCTAGGTTGAACTCCCAGGACTTTACCTTTATGTCCGGCGTCTTTGCCGGTAATTATTACTACCGTATCGCCTTTTTTAACGTGAACTTTCGAGGCCAAAATTTTCACCTCCATCGATGAGTATCATATTGGGCATATCTACTACAGTACTTCCGGTGCCAAAGAAATGATTTTCATATAGTCCTTGTCTCTCAATTCCCTGGCTACGGGACCGAAAATCCGGGTGCCCCGGGGATTGCCTTGGTCATTAATAATGACGGCGGCATTTTCGTCGAATTTGATATAGGAACCGTCAGGCCTTCTAATGGCACGATTGACCCTAACAATCACTGCTTTCACAATATCGCCTTTTTTAACAACGCCCCCTGGTGTTGCTTCTTTAACGGAAGCAATAATTACATCACCTACGGAAGCATATTTGCGACCGGTGCCCCCTAAAACACGGATACACAGTATTTTTTTAGCACCGCTGTTATCTCCGACTTTAAGAACGCTTTCTTGTTGTATCACAGGACTAACCCCCTTTTTCCGCGGTAATTGCCTGTTATCTATCCTAAATATCTTTAGATTCTTCGATAACCTCAACTAGCCGCCATCTTTTATCCCGACTGAGGGGACGTGTTTCCATGATCTTAACGATATCGCCTTCACGGCAGGTATTATTTTCATCATGGGCTTTAAAACGTTTGCTAGTTTTTACCCTTTTTCCGTAAAGCGGGTGACGTTCGAAGGTTTCGACGGAAACCACAATCGTCTTATCCATTTTGTTGCTGACAACCCGCCCAATCCGGACTTTACGAGCAGACCTCTCGGCCAAGGAAATCCCTCCTTTTACGCTTTAACTTCTTTTAATTCTCTCTCCCTGAGCACAGTCTTGGCTCGGGCAATATTCCTGCGCACATCACGGATACGCATGGGATTATCCAACTGTCCGGTAGCCATCTGAAAACGCAGGTTAAACAATTCCTGCTTAAGATCATCTACTTTCTTTTCCAGTTCCTTGGTAGTCAAATCCCTGACTTCTTTAGCTTTCATTGGCGTCACCACCCACTTCTGCTCGCGTGATGAATTTCGTTTTAACAGGCAGTTTATGGGCTGCCAGTCTCATGGCTTCTCTGGCCACCTCTTCCGAAACACCCGCCAGCTCAAATAGGACTCTTCCCGGTTTGACTGCGGCTACCCAATACTCAGGAGTACCTTTACCGCTTCCCATCCGGGTTTCCGCCGGTTTATAGGTAATGGGCCGGTCAGGAAAGATCTTAATCCAAACTTTACCGCCACGACGAATATAACGAGTCATCGCAATACGGGCTGCTTCGATTTGACGGGAAGTAATCCAACCGGCCTCTAAAGCCTGCAGGCCATATTGACCGTAAATAACTTCATTGCCTTTTTGGGCTCGACCGGTTAAATGTCTTGGTTTATGGGGTCGACGCCACCTAACTCTTTTTGGCATGAGCATTATTATCTGCCTCCTTCCTCTACCGCCTCTTTCGCCTCCGGAAGGACTTCACCTTTGTAGATCCAGACTTTTATTCCCAGTTTGCCGTAGGTAGTCATCGCTTCGGCAAAACCATAGTCTATATCCGCCCTCAACGTGTGAAGAGGCACCTTACCTTCGCTGTACCATTCCGTCCGTGCAATTTCCGCACCGCCTAAACGACCTGCTACCGCAATTCTGATCCCTTCGGCACCCATCCGCATGGTCCGGCCTACAGCCTGCTTCATCGCACGCCTGAAAGATACCCTTTTCTCCAACTGAGCAGCAACGTTTTCGGCCACCAGTTGAGCGTCTATTTCAGGTTTTTTCACTTCAACAATGTTAATATTAACGCGTTTGCCGGTCATGTCTTCCAACTGCTTCCGCAGTTTATCCACTTCCGATCCGCCCCGACCGATAACAATACCGGGTTTGGCGGTATGAAGGAAAATCTTAATGTTATTGGCGGCCCTTTCAATCTCAATTTTGGGGACCCCAGCACTATATAAAGTTTCCTTCAAATAACGCCTGATTTTCAGATCCTCATGCAAAAGTTCGCTATAATCTCTATCTGCGTACCATTTAGCTTCCCAGTCTTTAATGATACCGATTCGTAAACCTTTAGGATGAACCTTTTGCCCCACTAACTAAACCTCCTTTTCGCTGACCACCACGGTAATATGGCTGGTCCGCCTCCGCATTAAATCAGCACGTCCCATAGCCCGAGGCTTGTATCTTTTCAAAGTGGGTCCTTGATCTACACAAACCTTGGCAACATATAGATTATCCGCATCCATGTCATAATTGTGTTCCGCATTGGCAATAGCCGATTTAAGGCATTTTTCGACGGGCGCTGCCGCCCTTTTAGGCATAAACCGCAGGATAGCCAATGCTTCGTTAGCATCTTTGCCCCGTATCAGGTCAACTACTTGCCGTGCTTTATTGGGAGAAATTCTAATATACTTGGCTACGGCTTTTGCTTCCATAATGACCCTCCTTCCCAAAACTCCGATTATTTAAGCGCAGTTGAACGCTCAGTATGGGAACCATGTCCTCTGAAAAATCTGGTAGGAGCAAATTCCCCTAATTTGTGTCCGACCATATCCTCAGTAATATAGATTGGTACATGCTTTCTGCCGTCGTGAACAGCTAAGGTATGACCAACCATATCAGGGAAAATAGTGGAGCCTCTGGACCAGGTTTTGATAACTCTTTTTTCCCCTGTCTCATTCATCTTCTGTATTTTAGCCAAAAGCTTTGGCTCACAGTAAGGGCCCTTTTTAAGCGATCTTCCCATGAAAAGCAGCCTCCTTTCTATTTCCTGCGTTTCACAATCATGCTGTCTGATTGCTTGTTCTTCTTCCTGGTTCTAACACCCAATGCAGGTTTACCCCAAGGAGTTACAGGGTTACGTCCGGCAGTTGACTTTCCTTCACCACCGCCATGGGGGTGATCCACCGGGTTCATAACTACGCCCCGGACTGAAGGTCTTCTGTTCATCCAGCGGGAGCGCCCTGCTTTACCGATGGTAATGTTTTCATGTTCGATGTTTCCAACCTGCCCAATGGTGGCCCGGCAATCCAGTAAAATCAGACGAACTTCACCGGAATTAAACCGCACATGACCGTATTTGCCTTCTTTAGCCATGAGCTGAGCAGAAGCACCGGCAGAACGAGCCAACTGACCGCCTTTGCCCGGTTTTAACTCAATATTGTGGATGATGGTACCCACCGGAATATTCCGTAGCGGCAGTGCATTGCCGGTAACGATATCAGCATCGGGGCCGGAATAAACGGTATCTCCCACCTTAATTCCATTGGGAGCCAGAATGTACCGTTTCTCTCCGTCGGCATAATTCAACAAAGCGATATGGGCTGAACGGTTAGGATCGTATTCGATAGTGGCTACTTTAGCGGGAACACCGTCCTTGTTCCGCTTGAAATCGATAATGCGATACTTTCTCTTATGACCACCGCCCTGATGCCGGACCGTCGTGCGTCCTTGCGAGTTACGACCTGCCCAGTTTTTCAGGGGGGCCGTCAAGGATTTTTCCGGTTTATCGGTGGTAATCTCATCAAAAGCGTTGACAGACATCTGTCTTCGACCTGGCGAGGTTGGTTTAAATTTCTTAATCGCCATCCTATTCCCTCCTCCTAGACGACCGGCTTACAGACCTTCAAAAATCTCGATTTTATCTCCGGCTTTTAGCTGTACAATCGCCTTTTTGCGATCAGGTTGATAACCTTCAAAGCGTCCTTGCCGTCTTTTCTTGCCGCGGACTTTTAAGGTATAAACTTTATCAACTTTAACTTTAAACAATTCCTGAATAGCATACTTGATTTCCAGCTTATTAGCTTTCGGATCAACAATAAAAGTATACTTATTTTCTTCCATCAGTCCCATGGATTTTTCCGATACCACCGGTCTGATTACTACGTCCTGAGGTCTACGCATTACGCCAGCACCTCCTCAACTTTGAGAACATCCTCTTTGGTAATAATCAATTTATCATGGTTCAATAAATCGTAAACATTAAGCCCCTGGGCAGCCATAGGCAGTACACCGGGGATATTGCGACTTGATTTCTGTACATTTTCATCGGCAGTTACAACCAGTGCTTTAGGTGTGGCGTTTAATGCATTTAAGACTTTGACCATTTCTTTGGTCTTAATTTCAGGC
>JAAYOX010000283.1 GCA_012520135.1 Clostridia bacterium | reverse complement strand
TGGCAGCAGCTCCCGGTTGGACTGCCGGTTTTCAGGCTGTTACTGTAGTGGAAATTGCCTAGAGCCGGTTCAAAAAGCAGGAGACGAAGACGTTAAAGCAGAATTAATAATTTTAGTACGAAAAAACAGACTACTAAAATGGACTGGCTATTTTGAGGTGGAGAATTTGGACAAATTAACGTTGCAGCAAATGAGGCAAGGGGTCTTTTGGGAGAAGCTTTGGGAATTAAGTGATCCGACTCGGAAGAAGAGAATAGAATACCGGGAGAAAACCATCAGGACGTGAAATAAAAGAGCCCAAGTTTTTGCCCGTAATACAGACAATGAAAATAATAAAAGAAGGCGCAAAGCAGTATTCAAATTTTTACGGGATTGCGGTGTAGACTTGGCAGGGGCTACTATTTTGGATATAGGGGCCGGGCCGGGTAATTATGCCATACCCATGGCCCGGGAGGCAAAAGAGGTCGTAGTCTTGGACCCGGCGGTTGCCATGCTGGAGATTATTCAGAAACGAGCTAAAAAAGAGGGATTGACCAATATCAGTTATTCCAGTGAACCCTGGGAGGAAGTAGATTTGGATCGTCTGGGCTGGCGGAAAAAATTTGATTTGGTTTTTGCTTCTGTCAGTCCCGGCGTAAGGGATGTTACTACATTAAAGAGGATGATGGAGGCTTCCCGCAAGTATTGCTATATCAGTAAATTTGCAGGGCCGAGAAGCAATAATATACAGGATAAAATTTGGCAGAGGCTCTTCGAAGAACCTCGTATCAACGATTCGATGGAGATCTATTTACCATGGAATCTTCTTTATGCTTGGGGATATTATCCGGATACTAAATTCATTCCCAGCAGTTGGTCTAATATAGAGCCTATTGAACAAGTGGAACAGAGGATGGTCAACTGGTTTTGCAATTTTGAAGGGGTGCCGCAAGATTTTCGGCAAGTAGTGCGGCAAGTGCTGGAAGAGGAAGCCGTGGATGGTTTGGTAAAAGAGGAAGTTCGTACCACATTCGGTTTAATGGTATGGCAAGTACAATAGTGGCTTTCAGGGTTTGCCCGGCGGTAACTTACTGCCGGGTTTTTTCATACAATAAAGCAAGTTAGCCGTGGGTAACTTTTTTGCCTACAGCTACGTTGCTCATAAAGGAGGATTAAGGTGTGGCACCGTCGTTAAATAAGATCCCGATCGGGCAAGTATGCCGGATTAAGGAAGTAACAGCATCCGGCATTTTGAGGAGACGGCTATTGGATTTAGGCTTTGTGCCCGGGGGTTCTGTTTTCATTGTCAGGAGAGCGCCTTTAGGAGATCCCACTGCTTACCTGGTCAGAGGTGCTTTGATTGCACTCCGGGAGGAGGAAGCAGCCACCATTGATTGCCGGGTCAAAGAAGAGGAGGATGCATTTTGTTAAAAAGTAAAGAAGATCTAAATCAGGAGATTGATTGGATAGTGGCTTTGGCCGGTAATCCCAATACAGGGAAAAGTACGGTTTTTAATGCCTTAACAGGGTTGAATCAACATACGGGCAATTGGCCAGGAAAGACTGTCTTAAAGGCAGAAGGCACTTATGCCTATGGTGGATACAACTATTTACTGATTGATTTGCCCGGCACATATTCCCTGTTTGCCAATTCTTTGGAAGAACAGGTAGCCAGGGATTATATTTGTTTTGAACAACCTGATGTAAGTCTGATAGTGACTGATGCAACTTGTCTGGCCCGGCACCTGAACTTAGTTTTGCAGGTGTTGGAGATTACTGACAAAGTGGTGGTATGTGTTAACCTGCTGGATGAGGCAACTCGCAAGGGGATACAGGTAAACTTGGAGGCCCTGAGTTGCGAATTAGGGGTTCCCGTGGTAGGTACTACCGCCAGAGATGGTGTAGGCTTAGAGGAACTAAAAGAGACGATAGCTCTGGTAGCCCAAAGAGTCATTTGCCCCCAACCTCGTGTCATAAGTTATGACCGGGAAATCGAAGGAGCGATAGCTGAATTGCTTCCCCATTTGAATGTTGAAGCTTATCCTAATCTTAATAAGCGTTGGTTGGCCCTTCGCCTTTTAGAAGGTGATCCTTCCATTTTTGACTATATCAAAACACCGGAGGCTATTAATGAGGTATTGGTGAAACCGGTATGGGCAGAGGGGTAGTGTTCGATGGCCAATGATTTACGGATTGAAAACAAGATGCGGGATCGCATCGTTGCTGCTTTGTATCGAGAAGCTGATGAGATTATAAGTAGAGCGGTTACAGTTAATACCGCTAACCGCCAATCTAAATGGGAAACCGGTTTAGACAACATTTTGACCGGTCCGGTAACCGGCTATCTTATTATGCTCCTCTTGTTGGGTGCGGCCTTTTGGTTGACTATTTCCGGAGCCAATTATCCTTCTGCAATGCTGGCTGGTTTGTTTTCTGCCTTGGAAGAAAAGCCGTTGGGGTTGCTGGTATCTATTCGGGCTCCAGAATGGTTGATTGGGCTTTTTGTATTGGGCTTATTTAGAACTGTCGGTTGGGTAGTATCGGTGATGTTACCACCGATGGCCATTTTCTTTCCCCTTTTTACCTTAATGGAGGATTTGGGTTATTTGCCAAGAGTGGCTTTTAACCTGGACTATTTGTTCAAAAAGTGCGGTACCCATGGAAAACAGGCCTTGACCATGTGTATGGGGTTTGGTTGTAACGCCGCCGGTGTCACTGCCTGCCGGATCATCGATTCTCCCAGGGAAAGGTTGATTGCTACTTTAACTAATAATTTTGTACCTTGTAATGGAAGGTTTCCTACCTTGATTTTAATGGCCAGCCTATTTTTGGCCGGTAGTTGGGGCAGTTTTGGTGTTACTTTAGCGGTAATGGCGGTTGTATTGACGGGTATTGCCACTACTTTGGCAGTGTCCTGGCTCCTCAGCCGGACATTATTAAAAGGAATGGCTTCCA
>JAAYOX010000282.1 GCA_012520135.1 Clostridia bacterium | reverse complement strand
GGGAAGAAGTTTTTTTCTTTTGCATTGTTGGGAGTACTTTTTGGCATCTCTTCGCTGCTGTATTTTACGGCCATAACCATGATTTCTGTATCAGTGGCCACTTTATTGATTTATACTGCCCCGGTGTTCGTAGTCATCTTCAGTGTGCTTACCGGTGACGAAAGAATGACCGCCAATATACTCTTATCCCTGATCATCGCCTCCATTGGTTTGTATTTGATACTTGATTTGTCGGTGGATACAGTTAATCTGAAAGGTATTTTATTTGGACTTAGTGGGGGATTTTTTTATAGTTTATTCGTAGTAGGGGGAAACCGCTTCACAGCCGGCATAAACCCCCTGCTGGTGACTGCCTGTTCATTAACGGCCACTTTTCTTTTTCATTTGTGTGTCAGCCTTGTTTCCAATCAGCTTTCATTGATACAACCGCCTTTAGTATGGGGGTATGGGGTTTTAATCGCTCTATTTGGTTCTACTGTAGGTATCGGTTTTCTCTATAAAGCCATCCAACTAATCGGAGGCAGTAAAACATCTATTATTGCCATTATGGAACCTGTTGTAGCCATCGTCTTGGCTGCCATCCTCTTTCATGAACGAATGACACTGCTCCAGTTAGCCGGGGGTACCTTAATTATTGGAGCAATCATCATTATTAACTTAACTCAAACACAGATCCATAGGAAAGGGTTGGAAGAATTAACCGAACAGACGATAGTAGTCGGAGGAGAATAGACGTTGACAAAAGGCAAATTAGGGATTATTTATGCTTTAACAGCCGCCACCAGTATGGGAACGATAGCCATCTTTGCAAAGATGGCCTATTCATTTGGCGCTACACCCCTAACCATGTTAACCATTCGTTTTGGGATGGCTTCAATTATGCTGTGGGGGTATTTGTATTGGCAAAAGCAGATTGAAAAAATAGGGAAGAAGCAGCTACTTTCTTTTGCATTGTTGGGAGTAGTTTACGGTCTCTCTTCATTGCTGTTTTTTGTAGCCATCACTCTGACCTCTGCTTCAATAGCCACACTATTGCTTTATACTGCACCGGTATTCGTAGTGGTGATCAGTGTTCTCATCGGTGACGAAAGACTGACCATCTATAAATTAATCTCCGTGATCATCACCACGGTTGGCTTATATTTGGTACTTGATCTGTCAGTGGATACAGTCAATCTGAAAGGTGTTTTGGTTGGTATGGGTTCAGGATTTTTTTATTGTTTATTTATTGTAGGGGGCAACCGGTTTTCAGCCGGTATTAATCCGTTACTGGTCACGGCCTGTACAATACCGGCCACTTTCGTCTTTCATTTGTGTGTGAGCCTGGCAACAAACCAACTTCATTTAGCCCAACCTCCTTTAGTATGGGTGTATGGAGCTTTAATGGCTTTATTTGGAACAGCAATAGGGATCGGTTTTATCTATAAAGCGGTTCAACTGGTAGGAGCCAGTAAAACTGCAATTATCACGGCTATTGAACCTGCTATAACCATTGCTTTAGCAGCTATCATCTTTTCTGAACGAATGTCACTGCTACAGTTTATAGGTGGTGCCTTGATTATCGGAGCTATCATCATCATTAATGTCTCTAAGGCACAAACCGTCAGTGAAGAAGGAGTACCCGAACAGCACCGTGCCTAAATCGTGGGAAGGATATCAACATATTTATTAAACCTATACAGCGGAACTTACTCTCGGATTACATGGATATGCCGGAGACGACCAAGGAGTAGCTGAAATTTCGAAAACTCATAATGCAGCTCAAGTGAACAACTTGTGACCACTATCGCGGGGCAGAGGTAGTTTCTTTTATGTTAGCCAATAAGTTTACATAATATAGATTATCGGAAGTAGTATTTTATTTTGTAAAGCCTTTGGTAGTGGATATCAATCTCCCCTGTGGCTCCACAACTACAACTACACTTCCACAGGCTCCTTGAGCCTGCCCAATAATACTTTCCAATAAAACTTACACGTTGTTCCCACGCTGGGACCCCGGCGACTCTGACCATAGGAACTCCTTTAAGCAATGCTCCTAACCACCTGGAGCAGCCATTAAGGTCTTTCGTAGCTCAAACTTTGTTTCCATTCGCTCCGGTCATGCAAGCAAGCTCATCATCCTTGATCTGCAGAGTTCTTGACGGAACAATGATGCCACACCGGAGCCTGCCGTACATTAGGTTCAAGAGCGCTTTCCTAAAGCAATATTCGAACGCTTTGTTTGGGAATACATTTTAAGTCTTTAAGTCTTCAACCTCACTCCGGGAATAACCCTAAAAGCAACACAAAACCCCCCTGCTCAGTTTACATAAAATAATAGAGCAGGGGGGCTAAATCATAAAATATTCAATTAATCGGGATAATCAGTATTTGGCCCGGATAAATCGGTTCACTGGGTTGTAAATTATTTACCTCCTGTATCTTAGCGATCAAAAGACGTACATCTTGCCTGGGCTGCCTGTACTGTTCTGCAATTCCCCACAATGTATCACCTTTTACGACCCTGACCTCCTCCCAACTGCCTTTATCCAGATTAATGGCAGCCACCGTTGGGGTGATTTGAAGCATCATGATACCGGTGACAAAAAGCAAGCTGCACAAAAACAGCCAATGACCTCCACGGTACTTTTTTCGCCTGATAACCTTTTTCCTCATCCTCTTCCCCTCCGAACAGGTGTTCTTTAAGGGTATTATAACAAAACATTTGTTCGGTTGCAATAAGAAACGAACAAATGTTTGCAAATAACAGGCGGATTATGGTATAATACCGTTGTAAAAATGTCTAAACGGAGGTTATTGCCCCATGTATGATGATCTGTCCCCCCGTCAGATTGAGATTCTACAATATATTCAAAGAATTACTAAAGAGAAAGGTTATCCCCCTTCTGTGCGCGAAATCGGCAGAGCAGTAGGTCTCAGTTCCAGTTCCACAGTTCACGGCCACTTGGCACAACTGGAGTCTAAAGGCTATATCAGACGGGATCCTTCCAAGCCTAGAGCCATTGAAATTTTAGACCCTGATAACCATGTAGACAGCTGTCCTATGATTCCTGTACCTTTATTAGGACGGATTACCGCCGGCGAACCTATTCTGGCCACAGAAAATATAGAGGAGGTTATCTCCCTCCCCTTCCCTCTTGTTCGACATCATGATGTTTTTATGTTAACTGTAGTGGGAAACAGTATGATTGATGCAGGAATCCATGACGGTGATTACGTTATTGTAAAACGGCAATCCACCGCGGAAAACGGTGATATAGTAGCTGCGCTCCTGGAGGAAGAAGCTACGATTAAACGCTTTTATAAAGAAAGGGACTACGTCAGACTGCAACCGGAAAATCCCCAGTACGCTCCTATCTATAGCCGGGAGGTCATCATTTTGGGGAAAGTAGTCGGTCTCTATCGAAACATTTATTAAACACCCCTATACAGAAATTAAGCCTTGCTCTGCCATATGCTCCAGCGCCGTTAATAACCCTGCCTTAATGTAGGGATAAGCCAGTCCTCCCTGCAAATAGGCAACATAAGGTTCCCTGAGGGGCCCGTCAGCACTCAGCTCAATAGATGAGCCTTGGATAAAGGTACCCCCGGCCATAATTACCCTATCTTCATAACCGGGCATAGGAGATGCTTCCGGGGTAATATAGGAATCCACAGGCGAGCCTTTCTGGAGTCCTTGGCAAAAAGCCACTAATCGTTCCCTGGAACCAAAAATAATGGCTTGAATAATATCTGTTCTCTCTTCCTCCCAATGAGGTGTTACTTTAAACCCCAAAGCTGACATCAGTCTGGCTGTCAATACGGTTCCTTGTAAAGCCTCTGCCACTACCAGAGGTGCCAGGAATAATCCCTGAAAATATAACCGCTTTCCTGCCAAAGAGCAGCCTAATTCAGTCCCCAAACCGGGGGCTGTTAATCTGTTGGCAATTTTTTGGATTAAATCTGCTTTGCCCACAATATAGCCGCCTGCCGGTGCAATACCCCCTCCCGGATTTTTGATCAGGGATCCGGCCACCAAATCGGCCCCCACTTGACTGGGCTCTTTATTTTCGACGAATTCCCCATAACAGTTGTCCACAAAACAGGTCACGCCAGGTTTTACCTGCTTAACCACCCCAATGAGCTGTTCAATATCACTGATGGAAAAAGAAGGCCGCAAGCTATAGCCTCTGGAACGTTGTATTGCCACCATTTTAGTGGCGGGAGTAATTGCCTTGACTATGGCTGAAAAATCAGGTTTATCCTCATTATTTAAAGGTATTACCCGGGAAGTAATACCCCAATCGGCTAAAGAACCGTCCCCATTTTGCTTGGTACCCATCACTTGTGAGAGAGTATCATAGGGTTGACCGGTGGCAAACAGCACCTCATCACCGGGACGTAACACCCCGTAGAAACATAAGGCGATAGCATGGGTTCCCGATACGATTTGGGGACGGACTAAACCGGCTTCGGCGCCAAAAACCCGTGCATACAACTGATCCAACAGGTCTCGTCCTATATCCCCATAGCCATAGCCTGTAGTTTCATTGAAATGATAATCGCTTACTTCCATTTCCCTAAATGCCGACAATACTTTGTAATGATTCAATTCGGCCCTTTGTCTTACGGCCAACAGTATCTTTTGAATGTCAGCTTCGGCATCCTGAGCTAAAGACCAGATAGAGCTGCGGCAAAACTTGATACCACTGTTCATCCTTTCTTGTCCGTCTCCTTTAACGCTTGTTGTTAATTAATATATCATATGGTCTGGGACTGCTCTATTACAGTCTCTAATTCCGTGATTTTGATTAAGGCACTATCGCTAATTAAATCAGCTTTGGTAATCATCATCAGATCTTCCCTGGATACCCAGGGCTGTTTGACTAATCTCACTGCTTGGCGGCGAATAGCTCTTTCGATTAGATTCCGTACTAAACGAGCGTTGCCACTTCTATTATGCCCTTGGAGAATAGCCCTTCGTAAAATTCTTTCCAGTTCCTCAAGGGCTTCGTCCTCCAACCAATACTGCCGTTTTTTCAACATTAATTTACCGATAGCCACCAATTCCATAACCGTATAGTCAGGAAACTCCAACTGGATAGGAAAACGTGACTTCAGGCCCGGGTTGGAGGCCATAAAAGCATCCATTTCGTGAGTATAACCCGCCAGGATGACAATTAAATCATCTCGCAAATCTTCCATATATTTCACCATAATATCCGTTGCTTCTTTACCGAAATCTTTCTCCCCGCCCCGCCCCAAAGAATAGGCCTCATCCACAAACAAAATGCCTCCGGCAGCCTTTTTTAATTGATCTTTAGTTTTTTGGGCTGTATGTCCGATATATTCGCCAACTAAATCGGCCCGATCAACTTCGATTAAATGGCCTTTACTCAACACCCCTAACTCTTTAAACAATTTGCCTACCAGTCTGGCTACAGTGGTTTTACCTGTGCCGGGAGAACCTTTAAACAACATGTGTAATGTCATGGGTTCGGTAGCCAATCCTTCTTGTTCACGCTGCTTCTGGATTTCTACAAAAGCAGCTATTTCTTTCAACACCTCTTTGATATCATTAAGACCAACCAACTCGTCGAATTCTCCCAGTAAAAGCTCAATTTTTCGCCAACCCCCTAATTTAGGAGGCTCGGCCTGGATCCGGCCATGTTCAGGTAACACCGGTTGCTTTCTCAGCCTAGGTTTTTCCAAATCCCTAATTGGGGACGTGGGCACATTTCGTCTTCTCTCCCTGGGATTATTGCGTTCCGGCTGGGGTTGATACCTGTCTTTGGGATTGAAGCTTAACTTAATCTGCATTCTTTCACCTCGCTCCTGTAAAATGGGCTACCATCATCATACTATTTGAGCGACCAAAGAGTGCTACCACTTAAAAGCTGTCCAAAAATTAAACCTCCCAGCTAGGAGGTCTAATTGCTCAGGTTTACCGGTTTATGAGGCATCATTGTAGAGATGGCATGTTTATAAATCATCTGCTGTTTACCTTCTACTTCCAGCAAAACAGTAAAATTATCGAAGCCTCGCACCAGGCCTTTTAGTTGAAAACCGTTAACCAAGTAAACGGTAACGGGAATGCTTTCTTTTCGCATTTGATTCAGGAGTGCATCCTGAATGTTCGTCTGGGCCTTGTTCATCTTTTTCCCTCCAAACTTGGTAAAAATAAGATAATTATTCATTATTGCCTAATTCTACGTTAT
>JAAYOX010000281.1 GCA_012520135.1 Clostridia bacterium | reverse complement strand
TTCATGACCCTATTTACCAAGGAGCCGGTGCCATGGGGATGGCAGGGATACCTCAGCCTAAACCCGGGGCAGTTACCAAGGCCCACGGTGGGGTCTTATTTATTGATGAAATCGGGGAATTGCATCCCATTCAAATCAATAAGCTCCTAAAGGTGCTGGAAGACCGGAAAGTGCTGCTGGAAAGTTCCTACTACAGTCCCGAGGACAATAATATTCCCAGTCATATCCACGATATTTTTCAAAACGGCTTGCCGGCAGATTTTCGTTTGGTAGGTGCTACTACCCGCTTACCTGAACATATCCCACCTGCTATTCGCTCCCGGTGCCTGGAGGTATTCTTCCGGGGTCTTCTGCCGGAGGAGATTATGATTATTGCCGGGAATGCCGCCAAAAAGATAAACTATGAAATGGGCGACGACGCCGTTCAAGTGGTAAGTAAATATGCTACCAACGGTCGGGAAGCGGTAAATATTGTACAAATAGCGGCAGGCCTTGCCCAAACCCAGGGCAGAAAAACCATAACCAAGGAAGACGTGGAATGGGTAGTCAATAGCGGCCAGTATTCACCTCGTCCCGAAAAGAGGGTCCCGCCGGCACCCCAGGTAGGTTTAGTAAACGGTTTAGCCGTCTACGGACCGAATATGGGAATGCTGATGGAGCTAGAGGTAAGTGTGTTACCGGTAGCAAAGGGGCAAGGCAAGGTGATTGTTACCGGAGTGGTGGAAGAAGAAGAGTATGGTTCCGGAGACGGCAAGAAAATTCGCCGGAAGAGTATGGCCAGGGGGTCAGTGGAAAACGTACTGACTATCCTCCGCCGGAATTTGGATGTGGATCCCAGAGATTACGATATTCATGTGAATTTTCCCGGAGGAGTACCGGTAGACGGCCCATCGGCGGGAGTAACCATAGCCACGGCAATTTATTCCGCCATCAAAGGGCAGCCGGTAGATAACAAAGTGGCTATGACCGGGGAAGTATCGATTCGAGGCGAAGTGAAACCCGTTGGCGGTGTAGTTGCCAAAGTAGAGGCTGCCCGGCAAGCGGGAGCCAAAAGAGTGTTTATTCCTAAAGACAACTGGCAGGATATCTTTGCCAAGTTAACAGATGTTAAAATAATTCCGGTGACTCATCTGGAAGAGATTATTAAAGAAGCTCTAATCGTTGAAACACCCAGTAACCAAACTGAAGGAGTGAGGGTTGGTACAGAGCTACTTAGTGCCTGTAGTACTCCCTCTTTTCAAGTGAGTCAAAATACTTAAGGAGCGGCTAGTCCGCTCCTTTAATCAATTGTTACTTGCAAAACAGTTTGTTTTCTTTTAGACTAGTACTACAGAGAGTGGAAATCAGTACCATGGAAACCGTTACCTAATAGCGGTCTTTTTCATGCTTAGTTAGCTGTCCCGTAAAAGGATAAGGAATACAGGCCGATCAGTTTGCAAACAATAACATACGGAATGGTTGTCTGGAGGTGTTATTCATTGACTAGGATCCGAGAAGTTGAAGTGAGGGAATTGCCTCTCTTGCCCCTGAGAGGATTGCTGGTATTTCCTAATATGGTTATTCATTTGGATGTAGGCCGGGACCGTTCAGTTAATGCTATTGATGAGGCTATGAATGGCAACCGGGAAATTTTTTTGGTAATGCAAAAGGATGCCCAAACAGATGAGCCTGAACTGGATGATTTATATGAAACAGGGACCATAGCGGAAATAAAACAATTGCTTAAGCTGCCCGGCGGCACCATCAGAGTACTAGTTGAGGGGATTACTCGAGCCAAGATTAAACGATTGCTCATTTCAGAACCGGTGATGAGGGTAGAAGTAGAAATAGCTGAAGAAGAACCCGAAAAGACCCTGGAAATTGAAGCCTTGATGCGCAACCTAAACGGTTTATTTGAGCAATACGTGAAGATGAGCAAAAAGATCCCACCTGAGACAGTCATGGCAGTAGTAGCTATCGAGGAACCGGGGAGGCTGGCGGATATAATAGCCTCCCACTTAGTCTTAAAGCTGTCTGATAAGCAGGAGATTTTGGAGGCCATTAATGTCCGGGACCGGCTGGAAACCATTTATCGTATTCTGGCCAATGAAATGGAAATTCTGGAGCTAGAACGAAGGATTAGTGCCCGAGTCCGCCGGCAGATGGAAAAAACCCAAAAGGAATATTATT
>JAAYOX010000280.1 GCA_012520135.1 Clostridia bacterium | reverse complement strand
CTTGAAGATCAAGGCAGGTGCCGGAGCCTTTGTCTGTGGTGAAGAAACCGCTCTGATGGCTTCTATTGAAGGCCAAAGAGGAATGCCGCGGGTTCGTCCTCCTTTCCCGGCACAAAAAGGACTGTGGGGCAAGCCGACCAATATTAATAATGTGGAAACATTTTCTAATGTTGCCAATATCCTTAGAAACGGCGCTGATTGGTATAGTGCCATTGGCACCGAAAAAAGTAAAGGCACCAAAATTTTTGCTCTGTCCGGGAAAGTCAGAAATACCGGTTTAGTAGAGGTTGCCATGGGCATTACCTTACGGGAAGTTATTTATGATATCGGCGGTGGCATTGCCGGTGGCAAGGAGTTTAAGGCCGTTCAAATCGGAGGTCCTTCCGGCGGATGTCTTACCAGAGATCACTTGGATATTCCCATAGATTATGATTCGTTAATTCAAGTCGGGGCCATGATGGGTTCCGGCGGCTTGGTTGTAATGGACGAAACTACTTGTATGGTGGACGTGGCCCGGTTCTTCCTGAACTTTACCCAGTCTGAATCATGCGGTAAGTGTACTCCTTGCCGGGAAGGCACTAAACGAATGCTGGAAATACTGACCAGGATTACGCAAGGAGAGGGTAAGGAAGAAGATATTGAAAAGCTTGAAAGCCTGGGAAAAGTTATTAAATCCACCTCCCTTTGTGGCTTAGGGCAGACGGCACCAAATCCTGTGTTGTCTACCTTAAAATACTTCCGTCACGAGTACGAGGCCCACATTAAAGAAAAACGTTGTCCCGCCGGGGCCTGTAAGGAATTAATCACCTATCGGATCGATCCTGGGAAGTGTAACGGATGTACCCGTTGTGCCAGGAATTGTCCTGCCGGAGCGATCAGCGGTAATAAAAAAGAAGTTCATGTTATCGACATGGATAAGTGTACCAAGTGCAATACTTGTTACGAAGTCTGTCGTTTCGATGCGGTCATTAAAGAATAGAGGAGGGTATTATGGCTAAAATAACGATTACCCTCAACGGGAAGCAAATTCAGGTGGAAGCCGGCAGTACCGTCTTGGAAGCAGCCAAGGAAGTAGGGGTAGCCATTCCCACCTTGTGCCATCACCCGGCTTTATCCGGCTTTGGCGCTTGCCGGATGTGTGTGGTCAAGATTGAAGGCATGAGGAACCTGCCCGCATCCTGTGTAACCAAGGTTACTCCCGGAATGGTGATAGAGACTCATGCTCCCGAAGTGGTAGAGGCAAGAAGAACCATCCTGGAACTGTTGTTGGCTAACCACCCGTTGGATTGCTTGACTTGTGATAAAGGCGGTGACTGCCGTCTCCAGGATTATGCTTATGAATATGAGGTGGCGGAATCCAGTTTTGTGGGAGAAAGGCATCAATATGAAATTGATGATTCCAGCCCTTATATTATTCGCGACAATAATAAGTGTATCTTATGTGGCCAGTGTATCCGTGCCTGTAGCGAAATTAAGGGGATGAATATTCTGGGCTTTGCCAACCGGGGGTTTGACACCAAGGTTACTCCTGCTTTTGATGTGAATTTTGCTGATTCCGACTGTGTGGACTGCCACAATTGTGTGGCTGTTTGCCCCGTTGGAGCTTTGATGCCTAAGGAGTTGGCCGGTAAAGCACGTCAATGGGAAGTAACGAAGCACGAACTTACTTGTACTTTTTGCGAATTCGGCTGCAAGTTTAACTTAGTTAAAAAGGGTAATGAGATTGTCGGTGTTGAAGCCAAAAGCGGCGGGCCGGGTCGTCCCTTGTGCTTGAAGGGCCGTCTGGGTCTCGATCTCATTTACAATCCCAATCCCACTGCAAAACCCCTAATCAAGAAAAACGGCAAATATGTGCCGGTTGATTGGGAAGAAGCATTGCGTATCCGGGCCATCATTAACAAACTCAATCAAATGCAAGTCACTGAGTAGTTTGTGCCCATCCTGTTATCTTTTAGCTAATAACTGACAACAAAGCCTGTATCTAAGATTACTACCATGTAATCCGCGATACAGGCTTTATAGCTTATAGCCGCCAGTCTTTTGGTTGTATGTTCTTCTCAATCCATTCCTGAGGCGGTGCCTGGAAAGGGGTAACGGCAACTAACCGGTCATCCTGCCACCTGGCCGCTCCGGAACGTATCATTTCATCTAACAGCGGTTGAATAAATTCTTCAGGCTCCAGTTGAAAAGAATAGCGGGCAAAATCTTGGAACCAGCCGCAACTTAAGAGATAGTTGCGGACCTCTCCCTTTGGTAACCCGTCTTTGATCATCAATGCGTAAGCGAAAATTCTTTTACAGCCATGCCAGGCAATTTTCTCCGGTTCCTTGAGCCATTTTTCATAACGGTTTCTTGCTGCATCAATAGCGGTGTGTGGTCTGTCGATTTGGGGGCCATGGCCCGAATATGCTTTTCGAATGGGGAGCAAAGCCAGTTGTTCCAAACCTTCCAAAGCCCGTAGGATGGCAGCAACACCTTCCCGAAAGATATTCAGCCAACCAAGATCGTTCCCATGAAAGAAATCTCCACAAATTAAAATCTCTTCTTCAGGCTCGTAGAGACAAATGTGGCCCAATGTATGTGCAGGTGTGTGGAGTACTTTTAATTTCCTGGTGCCGGTATCTATCTCATCATGTTCCGACAGTGGTAAATCAACATGATAGGGTTCTACCGGCTGATCCAGCCAGTGGGCGGTACAGGCTTCAAAGTCACGAGAGTTAACCAAATGGGCTTCCCATTTATGAGCGGCAATTTTGACTCCATAATTGTTTTGCAGGTGATGATTGCCTCCTGCATGGTCACTGTGATAGTGAGTATTCACGATCAGGTGTAAATCTTCCGGTGGCAATCCTGCCAATCTAATTAATTGCTCCGTTTCATTAGCATCACTGCCAAAACCCGTATCAATAAGGAGCGGGCGCTGATCCTTGATCAGTACCATATTGGCACTGGGGAATTGCCGTTCAAAAAAAATAACTTCGGCTTCTTTCATGGGCTAGTCCTCCT
>JAAYOX010000028.1 GCA_012520135.1 Clostridia bacterium | reverse complement strand
TGTTTCTTTGGGAACTATTGATGTAATCCATACTCAGGGTGCTCCCCAGTCTACCGGAAAACTGGATGATCTTATGATTCAGGGAGATGGTTTTTTCGTATTAAGTAATGAACCGGATCCGTTGAATGCTCAGGATGAGGATAGCTTATCTATTCGGTATACCAGAGCTGGAGCTTTTCGGTTTGTGCCGGGCGGGGATGGTTTAAACTACCTTGTCAACCCAGCAAACGGTATGTTTGTAATGGGATTTCAACCGGATGCTGATGGTGAAGAAGTAACAGATGATTATGGTACTATTTCGATAGATGACGATGCAAAAAGTTTTAGCATTGATATTTACGGGTATGTCTATTATGTTGATAGTGCGGGTGAGGAAAAGCTAGCGGGACAAATCGCCATAGCTAAGTTTACTAATCCCAGTGGCTTAGAAAAAGTAGGGGAAAATATGTATCAATATGCAAATGCGGCTGGGGAAGAGCCAGAGGGATATGCAGGCACTACGGAGCTTTATCTTGGAGGAAAACCGGGTGGAGCAAATGGTCATGGGACTATTATTCCCGGTGCCTTGGAAATGTCAAATGTGGAGTTAGCTATGGAATTTACCGACATGATTGTCACCCAGCGGGGCTTCCAGGCTAACGCCAGAATTATATCTGTTTCAGATGAAATGCTGGCGGAACTGGCTAACCTGAAACGATAATTAATTGACGGTAAGGCAGGGGCGGTTCTTTTGCTCTAATATAGTAGAACCGACTCCTGCCCTACATTAAGGTGCATTTGAACAGGTAGCAATACATATACCTATCGCTTGAAGTCAGTCAATAAGACCAAAAAGGAATACATTCACCCGAAGACCGACGACCGAAGGCTGACGACTGACAACCGGCGACTGATAACCGAAATGAGGTGGTCTACCCTGATAAAATTGACTACTCTCGATAATAGAACTATTGTAGTCAATTGCGATTTAATTGAAAGATTGGAAGAAGTACCGGAAACAGTGGTTACGCTGGAAAGCGGCAAAAAGTTTATGGTTAAAGAAAGTATGGATGAAATTATCGAACTGATTATTCAGTACCGGATTAAATGCCAAGGCTCTCTTCCGGAGCGAGCCTGAAGAGGTGAAACTAGTTGCGAAAGCTTGATTTGATGACCGTTATCGGGATTGTGAGCGGCTTTGTATTGATTACCATCTCCATCTATCTTGGTGGCCAAGCCGATATGTTTTGGAACATCCCTTCCATCTTAATTACCATTGGGGGATCCATCGCCGCTTTACTGGTCAGTTATGATGTGGAACGGATCAAGAATATGATCAACATAACCAGACAGGCTTTTAGTTCTACAGCTATGGATCCTTATGAATTGATTGCCATGTTTGGCGACTTAGCCAAAAAAGCCCGCCGGGAAGGATTGCTGGCTTTAGAAGATGATATGGGTCGGATGGATGATCCATTTTATCAAAAAGGGATTCAGATGATGGTAGATGCTCTTGATCCCGAATTAATCCGTGATATTTTGGAAACAGACATTGAGCATATGCAGTATCGCCATGAAATCGGTGCCGGCGTATATAAAACATGGGGTGCTTTGGCCCCGGCCTTTGGTATGATCGGTACCCTAATCGGTCTCATTGGTATGTTGGCTCAGTTGGATGATCCCAGTAAGCTGGGCCCGGCAATGGCCGTTGCCTTGGTTACCACTTTTTATGGAGCCATTATGGCTAATCTGGTGCTGATACCCATGGCTACCAAGTTGGAATTGAGGAGTCAGGAAGAGGTGCTGGCTAAATCAATTATTATGGAAGGAATTATCGCTATCCAATCAGGGATGAACCCCCGGATTCTGGAGGAAAAACTGAAAGCTTTCCTGCCGCCGGATTTAAAAGCGGAAGCAGCAAGTCCTCGTGAGGTGAGCTTTGATGCCTAGGCGCAGGTCCAAATCGGAACAACCCGGAGCCCCTCTCTGGATGGTTACCTTTTCTGACTTAATGACATTAATACTGGTGTTTTTTGTTTTGCTATTTTCCATGTCCGCCATTGATATAGTAAAGTTTCAGGCCTTTATTGCTTCCTTTCAGGGAATCGGTGTTCTGGAATGGGGTGATAAACCTTTAGACGAGGTGCAACCGGATCCGATTACCAGTATTCAAGAGGTGGCTTCCGGGCAGGAACCACGTCCACCGGCTCCCGATTACACTTTGATGGAAGTATATCAAATGGTGGAGCAGACCCTGGCGGAGGCAGGCCTGGAAGATCAGGTGACCTTGCGTTACGAAGAAGCAGGGGTGGCCTTGGATATTCAAGACCGTGTGCTTTTTGATTCGGCTAAGGCAGATTTAAAGCCCGAGGCGAAAGGAATTCTAGACCCTTTAGCAGAATTATTTCAACGGTTGCCTTTCCAGATTCATGTGGAAGGCCATACTGACAGTCGGCCGATTTCCAATATTCAATTTCCTAGCAACTGGGAGTTGTCCGGAGCCCGGGCTTCCCGGGTGATCCGATTTTTCACTGAAGAGCACCAATTGGACCCCCATAAATTTGCCGCAGTAGGTTATGGTGAATTCCGGCCGGTAGCCCCCAACGACACCGAAGCAAATATGCAGCTTAATCGTCGAGTAGTAATGGTGATCAGGGCCAAAGATGTTTTCACGGAGGAGGTTTTGGCGGTTGAGTGAACAAGAGGGAAAAAGGAAGCTCGGGAAAGGTTTTTGGATTATACTGGCGGTAGTGGTCCT
Organism: Clostridia bacterium; assembly: GCA_012520135.1. Classification (GTDB taxonomy): domain Bacteria; phylum Bacillota; class DULZ01; order DULZ01; family DULZ01; genus JAAZDD01. The sequence continues at coordinate 5,426 of JAAYOX010000028.1, read as the reverse complement.
GGTCGTCATGGCAGGGACTGCTGCGGGAGTCTATTTTCTGCTGGCGCCGAATATGGCTCAGGAGAGGGAGCTTCCTATTTATCAAGTTCCACTGGAAACTTTTACTGTTAATCTGAAGGATAATAATTACCGTCGTTTTTTGCGCACCTATATTACAGTAGAAACTAGTGAGAAGAAAGTCATTAAAGAAATGACCGAAAAGCAATATAAAATCAAAGATACGATTAACTCTGTTCTGGCTGCCAAAAACGCCGGCGATTTGGAGGATCGTGATCGCCTGAAAGAAGAGCTTATTGCAGCTATAAACTCTCACTTAACAGAGGGTGAAGTTGTAGGTTTGTATTTCGAGCAATTCATTATTCAGTAGGGGAGGGGTTGCTTTGAGTCATTTAAGCGCCAACGAGATTGAAGAAATGTTTCAATCACTTCACGGGGGTAAAGGGCCGAAAATCGCTCCGGTTAAGTACCAGCAACTCCAAGTTCCCGAGACCCAGCGGAAGAGTACCAGGGATATTCAGTTTTTATCTGATGTAGAGCTAACTGTAGATGTAGAGTTGGGCTCTACCCAGCTATCCGTCCGGGAGATCCTGGAACTAACTGAGGAGATGGTGCTGACCCTGGATTGTTTAGCCGGCGATCCGGTGAAGATCGATTTGAATGGAGTCCCCTTTGGTAGAGGCGAGATTGTGGTAATTAATGAATATTTTGGCGTTCGGATCACAGAGCTGGCCAACGACGAATCCAGAGAAGAAAAGCACAAAGAGTAGGGGGCTTGAGCCGGTGGAGGGGGATCTTTGGAAAGCGTTATTGCGTTTAGTCATATTTCTGCCGTTGGTACTGCTGCTGGCTTATTGGAGTATTAGAATTGGGGCCTCCCGGGGGCAGATGTGGCAAGGTTCCCGCAATCTGCAGGTGATGGAGAGGATCGCCCTGGGACCGAAAGCCGGTCTTTGTATTGTTAAGGTAGGCCGGGAGTACTATTTAATCGGCATTTCGGAGCAAAAGATTGAATTACTGAAAGAACTACCCCAATATGAAGAGCAAGAGACACCAAAACTCAGGGGTTCATGGCAAAACCTCATGGGCCCCAGGACCAAGGAATGAACAGGATGACGAGGAAAAAACGATGGTTGTTGGCGCTGGGAGCAGGGCTGCTTCTCTGGGTTGGATTCGGAGAATTAGTACAAGCCCAGCCCATTCCGCTTCCTAATATTGATCTTCAAATTCAGCAGACGGATGATCCGGTAGAAGTAGTGGGAACCTTGAGGCTATTAGTGCTGTTGACAGTGTTGTCTTTGGTTCCGGCTATTTTGATTTTGGTTACTTCTTTTACGCGAGTGGTGATAGTATTAAGTTTTGTGCGTAACGCACTGGCAACCCAACAAACTCCTCCTAACCAGGTGCTGATCGGTTTAGCACTTTTTCTTACTTTTTTTATCATGGCACCTGTACTGGAAGAGGCTAAAGTCAAAGCCTTAGATCCTTATTTGGCGGGAGAGCTGCCTCAGGAAGAAGCCATCGAACTGGCGGCGGCACCTTTCAAAGAATTCATGTTTAATCAGACCAGGGAGAAGGATTTGGCCTTATTTGTCAATATGAGTGAGATGGAGCGGCCGGAAACCAAGGAAGACGTTCCCTTGAATGTGTTGATCCCTGCTTTTGTGATTAGTGAGTTAAAAACTGCTTTTCAAATGGGCTTTATCATATTTATTCCCTTTCTGGTAATCGATGTGGTTGTGGCAAGTACTTTGATGGCCATGGGGATGTTTATGGTGCCCCCCATTATGATTTCTCTTCCATTTAAACTGATGCTGTTTGTAATGGTCGACGGGTGGTATTTGGTAGTCAAATCGCTGCTTGAGAGTTTTGCCTAAGGGGATTAATAGGGGGAAGGGAATAGTTGCCGGTTTAGCGAAGTATTTTGCCGGGAGGGATGAGAGTGTCCCAAGAGTTCGTATTACATATTGCCAGGGAAGCTTTACTGGTGGCTTTATTGCTGGCCGCACCGGCCTTGATTATCGGCTTGGCTGTAGGTTTAGTTATTAGTGTTTTTCAGGCCACAACTCAGATCCAGGAACAGACATTGACTTTTGTGCCTAAAATTGTTGCTGTTCTCCTATCTTTATTGATTTTTGGCTCTTGGATGTTGACCACTCTGTTAAACTTCACCTCCAACCTTTTCGCCGGCCTCAGTACATTGGTCCGGTAGGAGGGAGTTAGATTGGTTGATTATAATCTTTGGTTGGTTTTCTTACTGGCTGTGACCAGAATTACAGCTTTCATTGCCGTTGCACCTTTGTTTTCCAATCGGAGTGTCCCTGCATGGAGCAAGATTGGCATTGGTTTATTTTTGGGGGCCGTGGTCACTCCTTTTGCCGGCAATCCTCAATTATTGCAGGTAGATGCCCTTACCTTTGCCTTGCTGCTGGTAGAGGAGGCTTTGGTAGGCTTAGCTTTGGGAGCAGTGGCCAATATTATTTTTCACGGCATTATGATAGGGGGTCAGTTGATGGACGTCAGTATGGGTTTTGCCATGTCTAATCTGTTTGATCCCACCAGTGAAGTACAGTCTACCTTAATAGGCCGTTTCCTTAATCTAGTAGCAATGATGATGCTGTTAGCCATGGACGGCCATCATAGTATGATTTTGGCTTTGTCCTCCAGTTTTGAGTTGGTACCTGCAGCGGGAGTCAATCTAAATTCCTTAGTAACCCGGGAAGTGGTATCGATTTTTACAGGCATGTTCCTGTTAGCTTTTAAATTGGCGGCACCAATTCTGGCGGTCATCTTTGTCAGTGAGATTTCTTTAGGCTTGGTGGCCCGGACTGTGCCGCAGTTGAATGTCTTTATTTTGGGCTTTCCTTTAAAAATTGGTTTGGGGGTACTGGTGCTGGCTCTGATCTTTCCCATCATGGCAGTTGTTTTCGGCAACATTTTAAGCCAGATGGAAAGAGATCTGATTACGGTAATAGGGAGTTTTCGTTGATGGCGGAAGATAAACTCCTGCTCAGGATTGATTTACAACTATTTGCTGATGAAAAAACCGAAGAAGCCACACCTCACCGGAAACAAGAGGCCCGGAAAAAGGGCCAAGTAGCCAAAAGTACTGATCTTAACGCAGCTTTGGTGTTGTTAGTTTCCATGGTGATGATCTTTGTACTGCGTAACTATTTTCTGGAGAATACCGGCGGTTTTGCCACCCTCTTATTGGGACATTGGTTGGCGCAACCCCTTAGCCAGGAGAATTTATGGCACCTGGTAACGGAATTATTTAGTACTTATTTTAAGGTGATGGCACCGGTGTTTCTTGTTGCTATGGCCATTGGGGTAGCTGCCAATGTGGGCCAGGTGGGTTTCAAGATTGCCCCGGAGTCTATTCAGCCAAAGCTGTCACATCTTAATCCTTTACAAGGATTTAAAAGGATGTTTTCTCGTAGGGCTTTGGTGGAGCTGGTCAAATCCCTTTTGAAAATAGTTATTGTTGGTTTCATCAGTTACAGTATTCTACGAGGCGGCGTTGAGACTCTTTTTTTCTTAGTGGATATGAGTGTTTTTGAGAGTGTTGAGGTGATCGCCGGACTTACATTTAAGATAGGCATGGGTGTAATTGCCGCTTTTCTGGCTATTGCCGTTTTGGACTACATTTTTCAACGGAAAGAGTTTGAAAAAAGCATTCGAATGTCCAAGCAGGAAGTCAAAGAGGAATTCAAGCAAATGGAAGGAGATCCTTTGCTGAAAGCCAAATTGAGAGAAAAACAGCGGCAGCTGGCGTTACACCGGATGATGCACAGCGTGCCGGAGGCTACAGTAATCGTAACCAACCCTACTCATTTGGCAGTGGCTTTAAAATATGAAGTTGAGTCACCGGAGGGAGCTCCCTTGGTACTGGCCAAAGGGGCCGGTGTTATAGCAGAGAGGATTAAGAACAAAGCCAGGGAACATGACATTCCTATTATTGAAGATAAGCCGGTAGCGCAGTTTATTTATAAAAATGTGGAGATTGGTCAGGAAATTCCGCCGGAGCTCTACCAGTCGGTAGCGGAGATTCTAGCCATGCTTTATCGTATGCGAGGAAAGATTTAATGTAAGAGGTGAAATCAGTGGCAGCACCTAATGCGGGTTTAAGCAATACTCTAAAACAGTTCAAGGGAAGCGGCGATTTATTAATTGCTGCCGCTGTAATTGGGATTATTTTTATTATCGTAATTCCCATGTCTCCAAGGGTTTTAGATATAGCCTTAACTTTCAGTCTCGCTATTGGGGTTATCATTCTGTTGACCACCATGTTTACGACTGAACCGTTGCAGCTTTCCGTTTTTCCTTCTTTGCTGCTGGTAGTCACTTTGTTACGGTTAGCTTTAAACGTGGCTTCTACCCGGCTGATTCTCACTACTGCTGATGCTGGGGAAGTCATCAGAGCTTTTGGGGATTTTGTGGTCCACGGTAATTACGTAGTAGGAATAATTATCTTTTTAATCATTACTATTATTCAGTTTATCGTTATCACCAACGGTGCCGGTCGGGTGGCGGAAGTAGCGGCTCGCTTTACCCTGGATGCCATGCCCGGTAAACAAATGAGCATTGATGCAGACTTAAACGGTGGCCTGATCACCGATGAGGAAGCTCGGGAACGAAGAAAGAAGCTCCAACAAGAAGCTGACTTTTACGGGGCCATGGACGGAGCCAGCAAATTTGTTAAAGGAGACGCCATTGCCGGCATTATTATTACCCTGATTAATATCGGAGGCGGCTTCGTTATCGGTATGTGGCAGTTGGGCATGCCGGTGATGGATGCTTTACGTACTTATACTATTTTGACGGTGGGGGACGGTTTGGTGACCCAGATTCCGGCCCTACTGGTGTCAACCGGTACCGGTATTCTGGTTACCAGGTCCGGTTCGGAAGAGAGCTTTGGCAGTAATGTGTCGAAGCAGCTCACTGCTTTTCCCAGAGTCATCGGTCTGGCAGCAGTGATGCTGTTAGTGCTGGGGTTAGTACCGGGATTACCCACTTTGCCCTTCTTGATTTTGGCCATTGCTACAGGTTTTACTTCTTATACTTTACTTCAGGAAGAGAAAAAGAAAATGCTCGAAGAGCAAATTCAAGCTCACGATCAGACTAAACAGCCTAGGCAGCCGGAAAATGTCTTGGGTTTTTTCCAAGTTGATCCTTTGGAAATTGAAATAGGATATAATTTGATTCCTTTGACTGATGAGAGTCAAGGAGGAGACCTACTGGAACGATTGTCAGTAGTTAGAAGACAATGTGCTTCCGATTTAGGCATCTATGTTCGACCGATCCGGATCCGGGATAATTTGCAAATCGGTGCCAACCAGTATGTTTTCAAGTTACAGGGTATTGAAGTCGCTTCCAGTGAAATATTGCCCGGTTACTGGCTGGCGATGAATCCCGGCGGCTTGCCGGAG
>JAAYOX010000279.1 GCA_012520135.1 Clostridia bacterium | reverse complement strand
TTTTTTCAAACAGCGTATTTCATTTATTACAGGAATGCTCCGCGAGCATTGCCGGCCTTGCATTACATACTGAGTTGATCCCCAAACCGGGCTCCCCTGCAACCACGATTAACACCGGTTATCCGGTCTGCAATACGTATGGTACGCCTGTTTATTTGCAACAAAAAGTCTCCATGTTTCTGTACTGAAGAAAACATGGAGACTCTAATTTATTATTTTTTTACTTTTAATATATGCTATGGCAAACTTGCTTTCCAGATAGCGGTGGGTTCGCCGGTCGGCGCCCACTCGAGGAGTAACTGACTGGAGTTGGCGGACCAAGCCATATTCCTGGCTCCCCCGTTACCTTTCTCCGGAGTCACGGCATACAATTTATCCCGTTGACCATCTTGAGTAAAAGTTAACACGTAGGCCATTCCCTGGGCATCGGTAAAGGCTACTTTCCTGCCGTCGGGGGACCACTTCAGCTCCCTGCCCCCGGCTGTTTCCGCTACCCGTTGCCAGTTGCTGCCGTCTGCTCCCCCCACCCACAAGCCCTGCTGGCTATGGGTGCCTTTGACACTGGCGGCGATGTTGCCGGTAGAGGACCAGTCGATCCCTTGCAGCTGTCCTTCCAGCTTAGTTACTGCTTTTTCCTGAGAACCGTCCCTACTAACCGTATAAAGCTGTCCGTTTTTCCCGAAGGCAATGGAACTGCCGTCAGGGGACCAGGCCAAACCACCTGTGTAATCAGTGGATGCTACTACCGGACTGTCTTGACCGTTTGATACAACAACATGATTAGCAGTACCGTCAATGAGGAGGTAAGCCAGTTCTCCTTTGCCGGACCAGACCGGATATTTAATCTCTCCTGATGCGGCGGCCGGGGCTACTTCTACCGCTCCCCCTGCTAAATCATCAATGTAAAGCTTGTTCTGGTGGAGATAAGCAAGTCTCTTGCCATCGTTAGACCAAACGGGGCTTGCAGCTACAGCTTTCCCTGTTTTACCTAAGGGACCGGGCTGCTCTCCGCTGCTACCTGCCTCCCAAATAGTCAACTGGTTCCCCAGCTTTCCATCAAGGTATCTTACTTTATTACCGGTGAAAACGCCGTTTAAATGCTGTGTTTCATCACCGAAAGCTAACCGCTGTAAAGAGATACTGCTTAATGTCTCCCCGTTTTCAATCCCCGCTGCCCGGAAAACACCGGTAGGTTCCATGATTTCCGGATCCGCCACCGGTAATTCCGGCGGTTTTACCTGGGCTACCTGCACCGGTTGAGGAGTAACTTCTTCAACGGGAGGTTCCGGTTGTTCTACTGCTTTCTGATTGTTTTCTGTCTCAGAGACCGGTTGATTGTCCTGCCGGTTAATCTCTGTTACATCACCGTTATCTGCTGCCTCAGGCGGAGTCGTAATACTCTCCTCATGGGAGGGCTGAGGCCGGTTAGCTTCGTCATTACCGGGCTGTACCGCCACACCGGTTTCTTGAGCGGAAGGCTGTTTTTCCTGTTGCTGAGGCTGCTCATAGCCGGTTTCCGGATTAATCCCCAAATCCGGAGTCCGCGCCAGTTGAAAACCTCCGTTAAGCATGGTCCCAAACCAAACGGCACCGGATAAAAATACTAATGAAGCCACCTGAGCCAACCTGCGAAAGCTCCAGGTAAAACTCTTTTCTTTGGCTTTTTGCCTGCTCATTTGTTCGGGAACCACCTGCTTGGGTTCCTGAACCGGAGCTGTTTCTTCCGGTACAATACCATCAATGGCGGCCATAACTTGATCCAGAAAATCTGCCGGGGGTTCTACCGGTGTACAGTATTTCTCCAGGAGGGCATGAGTTTGTCGAGCATATTCCAATTCCTGCCGGCAATTCTTGCACTGGGACAAATGACCGAAAAAGGCCCGTTCCACTTGGCCTGCCAAGCATCCGTCGATATAGGTATAGATTAATGCTCTAGCTTCCTGACATCTCATTTGATACCCCCCTTTCTAAAATAAGGTTAAGTCTTTTCTGCAATAGGGCTCGACCCCGGTACAGTCTTGTTTCTATGGTAGTTAGCGGTAAATCCATCGCATCGGCAATCTGCTGGTATGAAAATTCTTCTAAATAACGCAGGATCATGGGTAACCGGTAATTCTCCGGCAGTTCCGCCAGTGCCTGGTGGACCAATCTTGCCATTTCTTTGCGTTCGAATTCGGTTTCCGGCTGTTCCTGACTAACGGGAATTAGAGGTCCGAACTCGATAATTTTGTCAAGTGGTACCTCCTGGGCGGGCCTGCGTCTCAATTCCGTATAGCAAACATTGCTGGCCACTTTATACATCCAGGGGAAAAAGGGTCTGTCTCCATCGTACTTATGTAGTACCTGGTAAACCTTGATGAAGACTTCCTGAGCTAAATCCTGGGCGTCGTCAGCGTTGTTGGTCAAGCGATAGGCCAGACTGTAAATCTGCTTTTGATACCTTTGGACCAGCTCGGCAAAGGCTTGTCGTTCCCCTGCCAAACACTTCCGGACCAAAACGTCATCTGTCAAGTGTTCCAACCTATCACATCCTTGCATACCCTTCTACAATGTAATACTACTCATCTAACAAAAAACTTGCAAACTTTTTATAAAAATTTTGCTTCGACTGTAAACCAAATATCATTTCCCCCGGACCGCGTAAGGCCGGTAATGTTTGCGCAGCTCAAGCGGAGATCGAGTAGGAGGGGGCGATTAACCCCCGTCCCCTCACACCACCGTACGTACCGTTCGGTATACGGCGGTTCACCAAGCTTGACGAATTTGATGGTAACGTGCGATTAAACTTCTTAAACCTTGTTTGCACCAGTAGTTGTTGTTTAAGGCATTGTTCAGTTGCATGGACATACGCCAATAGCCCTTCTGGGC
>JAAYOX010000278.1 GCA_012520135.1 Clostridia bacterium | reverse complement strand
GGAAGCCAGAATCACGGCCGATACACCGTCCAGCAAGGATTTCGCATAAAGTGTCGTATGCTGACCCGTTAAACCGCTTTCCAATGAACCCATTATAGCCATCGCACCGACACAGTACAAAAGACTGGCACTGACAAAACCTTTAACAAAAGTAGTCTCTCCTCGACCGTTAGATACCATCTTCTCCAAAGCTTGTCCCATTCTTTCCAATTGAAGCTCAATAGCCAGCAATTCTCCCAGAATACCCCCCAGTACCAAGCTGACCAGTACTATCATGATGTTATTGGTGGTGATAGCCATGGTTATACCTATCAGAATTACCCCCAGGCCGATAGCCTGCATTACCACCTTTTGCATTTCATCTTTTAGAGCTCCTCCGGCCCACTTTCCTATAACAGCTCCTACTATGATTGCAATGGTATTGACAATTGTGCCTAACATCCTCGTCTCTCCTGTCCTTTTCCCATTCTAGAATAAAGTATCTTGATCTACTCTTATTAGTATAATCCTTTTTGTCAAGCCCTGTTGCTGTTCAAACAAAAAAAGACAGGGTTAGATCCCTGTCCCGGTTATTTTTGAGCATCATACATTTCGTCGTCGATGGTAGTGAATTCCCCTTCCCGGATGGTAATCAGACCATGTTCCCATAGTTCCTTCGCTACCTCATAGAGAGAAGATCTCTTTTGTTCAGACAATCCGGCTACAAACTCATTGATTTGTTCAGGAGGCACATTATTAACAAACTTGACTCCGCCATATTTGAGATAATACTCTTTGGGCAACAGTCATCCCTCCTAAAAGGATTTACTATTAAAATGGCCCGGTTTGCAATTAATATTCCTTCTAGGTGGTATTATTTTCAAATTTATACCTACTATTCAGTTCCATCCGCAAAGAATGAAGCGATAGTTCACTGTTCCGTAATGATTAAAGGACCGTCTCCGGTAATCACTACGGTATGCTCAAATTGAGCCGACAGCTTTCCGTCAGCGGTTCTGGCAGTCCAACCGTTACTGTCCATCCGGCTGAACCAAGTTCCTTCATTCACCATTGGCTCAATAGTGATTACCATTCCCTCTTTGAGTCTCAGTCCTTTCCCGGGAGTGCCGAAATGAGGAATTTGGGGTTCTTCGTGAATGGTGGATCCAATCCCATGGCCGGTAAAGTCTCTTACCACGGAAAAACCTTGGGCTTCTACATAGGATTGAATGGCATGACCGATATCCCCAATTCTATTTCCCGGCCATGCTTTGTCAATACCGATATAAAGACTTTGTTTGGTCACGTCTAATAGCCGTTGTGTCTCTGGAGAAATATTTCCGACAGCATATGTCCAGGCAGAATCCGCTAAGCCCCCGTCTAAATTGACGACCATGTCTATGGTAACTATATCCCCGGATTTTAAAGGCTTCTTCCGGGGAAAACCGTGACAAATTTCATCATTTATCGAAGCACAAGTGGCATATTGATACCCTTGGTAACCCTTTTGCTCAGCTATGGCCCCGTGTTCCGTTAAGTAACGCTCCACAAACTGATCTATCTCCCAAGTGGTAATCCCGGGCTCAATTAGTTTTCTCAGCTCTCGATGACAAGCCGCCAAAAGCTTTCCCGCTTCTTGCATCTGTTTGATTTCTCGCTCCGACTTGATAGAAACCATTCAATCTCTCCTTCGCCCTTCGTTTCTTTCAGCATATCAAACTTAGCCCTAATTAAAAAGCAAGCATTAATAACCGGTTATAAACAAAGCTTTACGAATTAGCCAAAATGACAACCACTAATTCCGGCCGGTTAAAGACCCGTTGGGGAATGATACTGTTACCCAATCCTCTGCTAACCACCATGAAGGTACCGTCTTCATGGTAAATGCCTGCCGTATATTTTGGGAACAATCCTTGATTGGGTGCCACCAAACCACCGGTAAAAGGAAGCCTGATTTGCCCTCCATGGGCATGACCGGCAAAGACCAAGTCCAATTCCAGTTCCTTATATATATGGAACAATTCCGGCCGGTGGGAAAGAAGAATCAAAAGTTCGGAGTCCGGGTCCTGCCCTTCAAGAAGAGCCTGCAGTTGTGTCTTTGCATAATAGCTATTATCATCCCACAGATAGTTGTCCTCCCTTTGATTGACGGCCGGATCCGCTAATCCCAGCAGGCTGATGGTCTTCTCTCCCCGGGTTATGCTCCGGTAATCGTTATCAAGGATGGACGCTTTCAACTGTACCAATTCCTCTTTTAGCATATTATATTGACCGGACAAATGCTCATGATTCCCTGAAACATAATAAGTCGGGGCAATCTCCGCCAACTGTTGGACAGTTGTTATTGCAATTTCAATATTGGTATTACGCCGGTCGATCAAATCTCCCGTAATTACAATTAAGTCCGGCTTAATTGCTTTCACTTTATTGATCAAGCGTCCGTGAAAATCCTTATTGTGTAGATCAGAGATCTGAACAATAGTATAGCCGTGAAAACTTTCCGGCACTTTTGGATTAAGATATTCGTATTTCGAAATTTCGATAGCGTTATTTTGCCACCAGGAAAACACCGACAATAATATTGCCCCGATGACCAAAAAAGCAAGGGTTCTTTTCTTGAACTTCATTGCTGACTCCTTTTCCCCTATTACTACCCTTTCCGTCTATTTGCAAAGGTTTTAAACAAAACAGCAAAGATACCAATTAGTATAACCGGAATGATAAAAGGCGTAAAGAAGAAAACCAAATACTTTAAGGCATCCAACCGCCGGAATACCGGTTCCAGGGGAGAAATCTTTTCCTCGTGATAAATGGAAAAAAGAAAATCCCCTTCCGGCAGGCGATCCAGCTTGGCAGTATAATAACCGTTCCTTTCCTGAGTGAGAGGAATACTGCTTTCGATAATATAAGGTGCTTCTTCAGGAGTAATAACTTCAATCTCTAAATTGCCGAAGCTGCCCCAATGTTGAGCCGGATTCAACAGGTACTGAAAACTATAGACCGGCTGCCTGGTTTCTCTCCTGTCCATGGTCCCTACCCCTTGATAGCTGACACTGACGTTCCTTTCGGAATTGGCAGGAAAATCTACGGTATAAACCATTATCATAACCCGGTCACGGCGATCCTCACTTAAAAAATCATACACTTCAATAAATCCACGGTTATTGGCAAACTGCCTGTCCAAGGCCTCTGAGTATATATTGTAAAGCTGTTCTGTCAGACCCTCCGGCCAGGGTTGCAGTCTTTCTTTGGCTTTTCTTAACACATAGGACTTTAGCCCCACTTCCTCAGTGATTATTTCATAAGAAAACAGGTTTGTTTCTTCCGTCAGTTCTCCGTCAATATACCCCCTGAATGAAAAATCCGGTTTATCTCCCAGTACAAAAATCTCCAATGTTTCCTGCCGATCACACCAGGCTGCAATTCTAACACTGCTTCCTTGTATTCCATATCGATTGAAACCGTTGATTAAAACTTTAGTTTGGTCCTGTTCCAAGGTAAACTCAACGGCGAAATTAATCTCTTGTTCGCTCATTGGGCTTACTTCAACAGTATAAAGAGTACCCTTTTCATCAGGGGCAAAAGCCTCCGGTCTGTAATCCCTCACATTAAGAGTTTCCAAAATATTTCCAAAGGCAAAGCTAACCTCATCCGGTTCAATCCGGTAGCCGTCATTTACTCTTTGGCTGCCAAGAAATAAATCAAAAGGTACCGGATTCCCGTCTACGGTTATGGCAACATCCTCCGGGGAAAAACCCATGATAGAGTTGACAAAGGGAAAGGCCATCTGTACTGATAAACGGTCATCAGTGGGATTTACCATTTGATAAGAAGCCATAACCTGCCCTCGCACAGTGTGATCTCCTTTTGAACCTTGGCTGAAATCCAATAACAGTTTTTCTTCCGCTACCTCTACAGGGCAGTTTTCATCGACCACTAATATCTCCGACAAGGGATACCCGTGCCAGTAAGTAGGGCCCGCATTAGCCCAAACCGGCTGTGTACCCAGACACAGGAAAGTTATAAGTAGTACAAACACCTTCCCAAAGTACAACCTCATGCTCATTCCCCCTTGAAGCGGTGATTATTCCAACTCCAGCAGTTCAAAACCGGTCTTTGGGTCTACTTTTCTTTGGGCGTTAGTT
>JAAYOX010000277.1 GCA_012520135.1 Clostridia bacterium | reverse complement strand
CCTATCGGGTCCAGATTGCCGATCATCATGGGAACCAGTTTTGCTATTATTGCCCCTGCCATTGCTATTGGTACTCAATACGGTTTGCCGGCTGTCTTGGGGGCATCCTTAGTTGCCGGTGTTGTACAGGCAGTAGCCGGTTACTTTTTGAAGTATATCAGAAAGTATTTTGCGCCGGTAGTGACCGGTACAGTCTTGTTAGCCATCGGTTTGTCACTAATGCCTACCGGCATTGACTATGCCGCCGGGGGTGTAGGAGCGGCAGATTATGGCTCCGTGACCAATTGGTTTTTAGCAGGTTTAGTGCTGTTGACCATTATTATTTGTAACAGTTTCCTCGGTGGATTTATCAGAATGGCAGCTATTTTAATCGGTTTAATTGTTGGGTATGTGGTAGCTATCCCCATGGGAAAAGTGGATTTTTCCGCTATAGCCGAGGCCGGTTGGTTTTCTTTGCCCATTCCTTTCCGTTACGGTATGACTTTTGAGTGGTCTTCCATCGCTTTAATGAGTATCGTACTGCTGGCGGTGATGGTGGAAACCATCGGTAATGTTACCGGAATTACCGTGGGAGGTGCAGGTAGAGAACCTACCGAGGAAGAGTTGTCAGGCGGCGTAATTGCCGACGGTTTGGCAACCAGTATGGCCTCTCTCTTTAATGCCTTGCCCAACACATGTTACAGCCAAAACGTAGGTGTTGTCTCTTTTACAGGGGTAATGAGTCGTTGGGTAGTCGCTATTGCAGGTATTTTCCTCATCATTGCCGGTTTGTTCCCCAAAGTAGGTGCCGTCATCGCGGTAATGCCCTCCAGTGTTCTAGGCGGTGCTGCCATCGTGATGTTCGCTATGATTGCAACAGCCGGTATCTCCCTGCTCAGTCAAACGGGGCTGGACCGGAGAAGCCTGTTTATAATTGCCGTTTCCTTAGGTTTAGGTTTTGGAGTGGGCTTAAGACCCGATTCATTACAGCAGTTTCCTGAATCCATCAATTTGATTTTTGGTGGCTCTGGTATTGTGCTTACCGCTCTGACTGCCTTGATCTTAAATGTTGTCCTACCGCAGGAAGGACAAGAAGAGAAGGCAGCAAAAGAGAAGATTGGAGACGTAGTAGCAGAATAATAATCAGGGCATGGTAAGCTTGAACGCTTACCATGCCTTTACCTGTATGGGTGGAAGCCCGTTGCTCGACAGGGATGGGGAGGAAAAAGGACGTGTTGCCGGGGGTGCAAAAATGTTATATTTGCAAATATTACAAAACTGCCTATTGGTGCTGGGTGGAATAGTATTTTGGATTAATAAGATTATTGGCCTGGTACTAATAGGGGTGTCTGTTGGCTTGTTCATTTATATTTACAAGCGGATGGGGAAAGTTGATCAGGGGGAATTAAAACAAGTTATTGAGCTTGCTAAAGGCAATTCTGATTTTTTGGAGCAGATCAATAATGAAGAAATTAAGGAGTTCGGCAGGGAAATATTAGACTCAAATAAAAAGATGCTTTCTTCTTCATGTAAAGTGTTAAAGACTAACCATCACTTGCTGGCGGCCTTTGAGGAATTACGGCTTTCCTCCCAGGCAGTAAGTGAGACTATCGGTAGTGTTGCGGAAGATATGAGCCGCCAGCAGCAGCAAGTAGAAGCCATGTCCAAAGCACTGGCGTCTACCCAGACTGCCGTGGACAATCAGAATGCGACAGTGGAGCGTGCGGTCCTGATTACCAATGAGGCGAAGTCTGAAGTTATTCAATGTGAAGAAGCGGCTGAAGCTCTAAAGGGACAGATGGAGCAGATAAATCAGGCGGTAACCCAGTTGGTGGACAGTTCCTCAGCGTTGCAAGATAAAACAGCGGGTATTACTGCGATTGTAGAGACGATTACTAATATTGCAGAGCAAACCAACTTATTGGCTCTCAACGCTGCCATCGAAAGCGCACGGGCCGGTGAGAATGGGCGGGGTTTTGCCGTGGTAGCCGAAGAAGTAAGGAAACTGGCTGAACAGTCACGAAAATCTGCTGACGGGATTATAGCGGTAATTAGTGAAATTCAAGGTGAAATCAACTTGTCCCTGGTTAAAATGCAGGAAGTATACCAGGATATCCTCCAGGGAAATGAAGTAGCAGCCAAGACAGGTGAGACTTTAAAAGCAGTAGGAGATACTATCCAGCGGATTCGAGAAGCGTTTAAGTCCATCTATGATAATAATGAGCAAGTTAAAAAAAGTAACCAGGAAGTAATCGACATGATTAATCCGCTGGCCGAAATCGCTGCTGAAACGGCGGCAGCCAGCCAGGAGATTGCCGCAGCGGCTGAGGAAGAAACGGCTACATTGGAAAATGTACATAGTTTAGTTGAACAAATTCAACAGGATAATGAAAGCTTGCAACAATTAATTGGAGACCGGGCAGTAGAAGAACGGATGATAAATTTAGGTAAGAATTTACTCAAATTGGATCAGGAAACAGAAATAAATCAGAGCAATATTGATAGCGTTGCCCGCCGTTTAGGGGTAGATTTGGTCAGCATTACCGATGAACAGGGGACTGTCATCTACTCTACGGTGAAAAAAGATATTGGCCTCAATATACCTTCAATCGGTCCCTTTTATCACGGACTTTTGGAAAGGACCAAAGAGTGCGCCATTACTCCTATTAAAAAAGAGGAGGGCGGGGAAGATTATTGGAAGTATGCTTGTTTTCCCCGGGCTAAGAAAAGGGGAATTATAATGGTGGCCTTTAATATAGATACCTTGTTGAAGTAGCATGAACGGTATATAGCTTACAAATAATCAGTCAGTCACGGTTATTGAAACCGTTGACTGACTGTAGGTTTAAACTCTTTGCATTTGTTTGGCTAAAAAGGTGGCTGCCGTATTAGCTAAATTTACTTCAATTTCTCCCATTTTGGTATCCTGCTTTTTGGGTGCCAGGCAAACACAGCCGATAATGCGGTCGGTGATAATGGGAGCTACTACCATGGAACTGAATTCTCTACCGTTTTGGGTAATGGAACCA
Source organism: Clostridia bacterium (assembly GCA_012520135.1). Classification (GTDB taxonomy): domain Bacteria; phylum Bacillota; class DULZ01; order DULZ01; family DULZ01; genus JAAZDD01. Next base: position 3,057 of record JAAYOX010000277.1, on the reverse strand, counting down.
CTGGCAACGGTGGTTTTTCCTTGTTGCATGATTTCCCCTATGTTTCCTATCTTTTGGCCTGCAAATTCCTTTTTGGGCCCTCCGGCGACGGCGATAATACTATCTTCGTCGGCTACGATGGCAATAGCGCTAAGGGTTTCCGCCAACACATCCACATATTCCTGAGCATACAAACTCAGATCATTGATGGGGATGTATTTCTTTAGAATAACTTCACCGTCCCGATCAGTAAAGATCTCCAAAGGTTCGCCTTCCCGGATGCGAAGAGTTCTCCTGATCTCCTTGGGTATAACTACTCTGCCTAAATCATCGATTCTTCTTACGACTCCTGTTGCTTTCATTGGTATCATGTCACCCCTTTAGCCAATAGTTTCCCCGTTCTCAGGTGAACTATGTAACAGTTAAAGGGATGAAAAGATAGTAAATGTTGTAATTATGGGTGGGTTATCCCAAAACCAGTTTTTGTCCCGGGTAAATTAGTTGGGGATTAGCCAGGTTATTCAACATCAGTAGAGTTTCAATAGAAATCCTAAAACGTTTGGCAATGTTCCATAAGGTATCTCCGGGCTGGACAATGTAGTAATTACCAACTGTTGAATTGCCTGAGACACCGGATTTGGTAATGATTACGGAAGTGCCGATACTTACTAGAGGGAAGATTTCTTCTACATCGTGATTATACATTCTGATGCAACCGTTGGAAACAGCTTTGCCAATGGACCAAGGCTGAGTAGTTCCATGAATGCCGTAAGGGCCGTCATGGCTGGGGATAGACAGTTCCAACCAACGACTGCCGAGAATGCCCCCTGGATTAATAATTTTTCGGGTAATATGGTAGTGCCCTTCCGGAGTAGGTGTTTTTGGCTTGCCAATAGCTACCGGATAAACACCGTAAACTGATTGACGATCGTAAAGTTTGAGACGCCTTATAGAAAGATTTATTTCAATTCTCACCGGTTAACCTCCTTTCTTTGCCAGTTTATGCAGACGAAAAAAAGACGTCCTCAGTCCGGGCAAAGAATAACTTTTTGGATAAACAAAATAATAAAATAGGAGGTGAAAGGGCAAAATGGCACGAAAAGAAAAAAAGATGAAAAGAAAAACTAACCCGTCCGGTGATGACTTTAATTATGAGTTTGCCACAGGAATGGGTTTAGCTACCGATACTGCGGGTTCCAGTTCTGCAGTTACCAAGAAAGGTAAAGGTGGATTTGGGCAACAAAAAAATAAGTAAATACAAGTGTAAGTAGATGAGGAGATAAATGGCTCCGGGCTATGGGCTCAAAGTCCCAACCCGGAAGCTCTTTGTTGTCATTTAGAATATATATAGGAATTTTGTCGAAAATCTTAAGGTTGCATGAACAACTATTGACATTTTTTCAATGACAGTTAACATTATAGATAGGGGAATTTCCCTTGGAAATGCATAATTGTGAATGAAACATAGTGGGAGAGATCCTTTTCGGGACACCGAAGAAGCACCCCATCCATTTGTGATTGGGGAAACTTTCAGGTAAAAGAACCGCATGTGGACACACCTCTGGAGATTATTTTGGGAAACCGATGAATGGTAATCTCTCAGGTAAAAGGACAGAGGGAAAAGGCATGAGAGGGAATGCCTTTTTACTCTGCTTTTTTGTGTTTCATGACTATTAATGTAGCTTTGAGAGGGGTGGTAATTTACTAATAAAAGACGAGTCTGAAGGGCAAAATGGTAGCAAGCAAACTAGGAGGTGTAGCTTATGTCGGAGTTAAAAAGAACGCCTTTATTCGACGCACATATAGCACTGGGTGCTAAGATGGTTGATTTCGGTGGATGGGAAATGCCCGTTCAGTATAGTGGCATAATCAAGGAACATAATGCGGTACGCAATGAGGCGGGATTGTTTGATGTCTGCCACATGGGTGAAATCGTAATCAAAGGATCCGAAGCCTTAAAAGCAATCCAGTACTTATTGACAGCAGATTTCTCCCATCAATCGGTAGGGCAATGTATGTACGCCATGATGTGCTATCCTACAGGCGGTGTGGTAGATGATTTAATTGTCTACAAAACCGGTGAAGAAGAGTATATGTTAGTTGTGAATGCAGGCAATAAGGATAAGGATTGGGCCTGGATTAATGAGCACTTGGCTGACTTTGACGTAGAGTTAACAGATATTTCTAACCAGACGGGACTGGTGGCTCTGCAAGGTCCCAAGGCCTTGGAAGTGCTGCAGCAATTGACAGATGCTTCTCTGGAAGGGTTGAGGCCCTACTGGTTTACCAGAGGAGAGGTTGCGGGTAAACCCTGCTTGATCTCCCGGACAGGATATACCGGCGAGGACGGCTTTGAAGTATACTGTGATGCCGGAGATACCCGCTTGATTTGGGATGGCATCTTGGAAGCTGGCAAAGGCATTGTGGAACCGGCAGGGCTGGGTGCACGGGATTCCCTCCGCTTTGAAGCTAATATGCCTTTGTACGGCCATGAGTTGGATGAGGATATTACACCTTTGGAAGCTTTATTAGGGAAATTTGTCGCTTTAGATAAAGAAGAAGATTTCATCGGCAAAGAAGCTTTGCAAAAGCAGAAAGCAGAAGGAGTACCCAGGAGAATAAGGGGTCTGGAAATGGTCGGCCGGGGGATCGCCAGGGCCGGTTATCCGGTGAAAAAGGACGGTCAGGTGATTGGCCATATTACCTCCGGGATGCCTGCTCCCACTGCAGGTAAAAACCTCGACAAGGCTTTGATCAAGAGTGAGTTTGCCGACATTGGCACAGAAATAGATGTAGAAATTCGAGGAAAAGATGTTAAAGCTGTTCTTATTAAACCACCATTTTTCCAAAAGGGGGCAAAATAAATGAGTTTTCCAAGTGAATTAAAGTATTCCAAGGATCATGAATGGGTTAGGGTGGATGGCAGTAAAGCCGTTATCGGGATTACTGCTCATGCTGCGGAAGCATTAGGCGACGTAGTTTTTGTAGAGTTACCTGAAGTTGATGACTCTGTAGCTGCCAATGATGCTTTTGGCTCGGTGGAATCGGTAAAAGCAGTATCTGATGTTTTCAGTCCTG
>JAAYOX010000276.1 GCA_012520135.1 Clostridia bacterium | reverse complement strand
TATAATGTAGTATGTCGCCAGCTAGCCGACGTAGCTCAATTGGCAGAGCAGCTGACTTGTAATCAGCAGGTTGCGGGTTCGAGTCCCATCGTCGGCTCCAATTTTTGGAGAGGTTCCCGAGTTGGCCAAAGGGGGCAGACTGTAAATCTGCTGGCACCGCCTTCACAGGTTCGAATCCTGTCCTCTCCACCACTTTCATTGGGGTGTAGCCAAGCGGTAAGGCAGCGGATTTTGGATCCGCCATCTCGTTGGTTCGAATCCAGCCACCCCAGCCAAGCAAAAAAGCTCTCTTTGCTAAACCGGCAAAGGGAGCTTTTGCTTTATGACAAACTGCTTAAAACCAAATCGATGTTAATACAGGGCTTCAGAGGAGCCCGGTTAAAAGAAAAAATCCCTTGATACACAAGGGATTAAGATTGGTGCGGCAGAAGGGACTTGAACCCCCACCCTGCTAATCAGGACTAGAACCTGAATCTAGCGCGTCTGCCAGTTCCGCCACTGCCGCATGAAATTTTGAACACAAGAGAATTATAGCAGATTGGCCGGACTTCGTCAACTGATTTTGTTTTCTATCCACTTAAGATTAACTTGGTCACCGGCTTTTAGAGGAGTAATGAAATTGGCCGGTTCCCCGTTGACTTCCAACAAAAGCTTTTTCCCCATGCCTGCTTTAGGATCTAAATCCATGTGAGCAAAAAGATCAGTTAAAATGGGGTTGCTTTTTCCTTCCGCTAATGGGATGTTTATGGCTTGTCCGTTAAGGATAATAGGCATGTATTTCGTTGACTCCGGTTCCTGTTTAATATCTTGGTTTCCTTGTACCGGCTTCTCGGCTAACTGTGCCTCCTGGTCCGGAACGATGAATTCGATTTTATCCCCGTCACTGAAAGGAAGCTCATAATCATCCACCGGTATGGAGTTAACTTTGACGATCAACTCTTTACCCTTCAATTGCTTGGGCAGAATGTCTTTGATTTTGCCTTGACCGGGTTTCCCAATGGTGCCCGGTTCAAAGGTGATAGCGTCTCCTTCTTTGATTGCTGTAGCCAACTCCGCCGGTCTACCGTTGACGGTAACCTTTCCCATTTGTCCCGGTTCTCCTTTGATAAAGACTACTTCGTCGTTTATTTCGACAGCTATTGCCGGTCCCATACGACCTAAATACTGGCTGGGGGGAATACCTGCGGCGACAAGCGCATCCCCCACTGTCAGTTCATTAGCGGCAAAAAGCCGGATTGGCCTTTCATTAACTGATACTTTAATGATGGACAAGGAGGAACGAGTCAGTCCATCTACCGCGATAGCTAAAGGGGTGACTGCTTCAGCAGATGATAAGCAATCTGTGAAACCGGTTAACGGTTCGGTAACATTACTACTGATAACTGCCACCCGGTTTTCAGGCAAGCCCAGTGCTAAGGCCAATTTTTGGGGAAAAGTCGGCGAAAGACTTCCTCCTCCTATGCATAGCACTGCTTGAGGTGGACGACCGTTAACCTCCAAAATTTTTTCGGCAATTTTTTGGACCAAAACTGATATAGTTGGCTCGATAGTCTCTATCACCTTTTCAACGGGGAAAGAATGAGACAGCCCAATGATATCAGCAAAAGAAACCGTATCCGCCCCGCTACTTAACTGCCTTTTTACAGTTTCTCCGGTGATGAAATCCAAAAGATAGTTTTGGCAAATGCTTTCGGTGATTTCATCGCCGGCCATGGGAATCATGCCATAACCTCGTACTGTACCACTGTCCGAAATGGCGATATCGGAGGTACCGGCCCCGATATCCACCAAAGCAATGTTTAATTGCCGCATATTGTCGGGCACAGCCAAGTTGAGAGCGGCAATAGGTTCAAGGGTTATATGGGCCATATCCAGTCCGGCTTTTTGTAATGCACCGTGGAGAGAATCGACTACAATTCTAGGCAAAAAGGTAGCAATAATTTCTACGGCAATTACCTTGCCAATTTGGCCTACCAAGTTACCGATGGCAACTTCATCTAAATATTGGTGGCAGATACTGAAACCTACACAGTGATAATCGCAGGATTTGTCTATTTCTCTAATTTGATACTGGGCTTGTCGTACCGCTTCCAACTGCAATGTATAAAATAGTTCATCAGTAATCTCCTGAGGATAAGGAAATTTCATCTCCGCTCTGCCGTAAGTAGTTAACAGAGAGCGACCGGCGGCGGCAACGGCTGCTCCTTTTAATTGATACCCCAATCTGGCTTCTAAATTATGTTTGATTTGGGAAATAATTTTGGCTACCTTGGGCACATCATGAATTTGTCCCCCAACCATAGACCTTTCAGGATGCTCTTTCACTTCCACGTCAACAATTTTTATAGAGTCATCCTCTTCTTTTTGAGCTACCAGCCCTACCACACTTCTGGTTCCTATATCCAATGCAAAAATCCAGTTTCCTTCCAAGTAAACCTCCTCCTGCTCCTGGGTTTCTAACAGAACAACTTCGACTCAATCGGGCAAAATCCTTTAGTCCATTGACAGCCTGGGGAACCGTTGGTAGAATCAGTGCATGTTATTCTTCAAGTAAAATTCTAGCAGGTGGTAAAATGTTTTGGCAAGGATTTGCAACAGGAAGCAGGACTGCGATTCCCATTGCATTAGGATATTTTCCTTTAGGGTTGGCATTTGGGGTATTGGCCAGAGAGGCGGGGCTTGGTGTTATTCAGACGGTGTTTATGTCTTTTATGGTTTTTGCCGGTGCAGGGCAGTTTATTGCTGTAGGGTTACTTAAAACCGGAGCAGAAATTGTAACAATTGTAGTGACGACGTTTTTGGTTAACCTGCGCCTATTTCTTATGGGAATGGCATTACAGCCCAAACTTAAATCTTGGTCTAAACTAAAATTGGGCATCATTGCTTCAGAGATAACAGACGAAACTTTTGTCGTAGCCAGTGATTACTATACTAATCATGAACCGTCTTGGCCTTTTCATTTGGGGTTGAATGTGACGAGTCATATGGCTTGGGTGTTTAGCTCGGGTTTGGGAGCCTCCGTCGGCAATCTGATTCAAGATCCGGCCAAATTCGGTTTGAATTTTGCCCTGCCCGCTATGTTTATCGCCTTGTTAGTCGGTCAAGTTAAAAACAAAGTTACTTTGATTGTGGCTATTGGAGCAGGTGTAGTTTCGTTGGTTGCCCGTACTCTGATACCAGGTAATTGGCATATTTTACTGGCCACCATTGTGGCGGCATCGTTGGGAGTGGTGTTGGAAAAATGGATGGGCAAATAATCTTACTAATTGTTGGCATGGCTGTGGTTTCTTATTTACCCCGGGCCTTGCCTCTCTTGATGTTTAACAAGATCGAGTTTCCTGATTGGTTAATTAAGTGGCTAGGCTTCATTCCGGCGGCGGTGTTAGCAGCCTTGCTGGCACCGGATTTGTTTTTGATTGATGGTCATTTCAATCTTTCCGTTACCAATACTTATTTGCTTGCGGCACTGCCTACCCTTTTGATTGCTTTAGTCACCAAAAGTATGATTTGGGCACTGCTGGGTGGCATGGGCAGCTTTGCTCTATTGCAGCTGTTCCTATAAAAAAAGATAAGAGCCTAGGAATAGACTCTTATCTTTTTTTATCGTAATTGCTGAAAAGCATCTTTGGCAGCTTCAATAGTATGGTTGATGTCTTCATCGGAATGGGCAATGGAGACAAAACCGGCTTCAAATTGGGAGGGAGCCAAGTAAACCCCTCTTTCCAACATCAGCTTAAAGAAGGCGGCAAACTTATCTGTATCCGAAGTAGTGGCAGTAGTCAAGTCAACAACCTTCTCACCGGTAAAGAAACCGGTAAACATGGAGCCTACCCGGTTAAAGGTAGTGGTAATACCGGCCTGTTGGGCTGCCTCTTTCAACCCTGCTTCCAGCTTGGCGGATTTACGTTCTAACTCCTCATAAATACCGGACTGTTGGAGGATTCTTAATGTGGTTAGTCCGGCTGTCATAGCCAGAGGGTTGCCAGATAACGTACCGGCCTGGTATACGGGACCTTGGGGGGCTACCATCGACATAATTTCTTTTTTGCCTCCATAAGCCCCAACCGGTAGTCCTCCCCCAATAATCTTGCCTAAGGTTGTCAAGTCAGGCTCTATGTTATAGAGAAGCTGGGCACCACCAAAGGCTACCCGGAAGCCGGTCATAACTTCGTCAAAAATTAATAAAGCACCATAGTCTTTAGTGAGTTTACGTAGACCTGTTAAAAATCCTTCCGTAGGAGGAACACAGCCCATGTTGCCCGCCACCGGTTCCAAGATAACGGCAGCAATTTGTTCTCCTTCCTGATGGAATATTTCTTCCAATGCCTCCAGGTTATTATACGGAGCTACTATAGTGTTGCCACCAATGGATGCCGGTACTCCAGGGCTGGTTGGCACTCCCATGGTCAAGGCTCCGGATCCGGCTTTAATCAGCAGGTGGTCTGCATGACCATGATAGCAACCTTCAAATTTAACGATCTTGTCCCTCTTGGTATATGCTCGTGCCAACCGGAGAGCACTCATGGTGGCTTCCGTGCCGGAATTTACCATCCGAATCATATCTATCGAAGGAAATGTGTCTACCAAAAGGGCGGCAATTTCTGTTTCCAATTGAGTCGGTGCTCCAAAACTGGTTCCGATCTCCAGGCATTTAGTCAATGCTTCCACTACTGCAGGATGCCGGTGGCCTAAAATTAACGGACCCCAGGAACCTACATAATCGATATAACTGTTCCCGTCAACATCAAAAATCTTTGAACCTTCCCCTTTGGCAATAAAGGGTGGATTAAGTCCCACAGATTGATAAGCCCTAACAGGGCTATTGACTCCTCCGGGAATGTATTTCCTGGCTTCCTCAAATAAACTTAAAGACTTAGACAAACCATTAAACATTTTCTCTGCCTTAACCCCTTTCTTCCAGCCAGTCGGCTGCATCTAAAGCGTGATAAGTTAAGATCAGGTCTGCACCGGCTCGTTTCATGCTCAATAATAGCTCCAAGACAACACGTTGTTCATCGATCCAGCCTTTTGAGGCGGCTGCTTTAACCATGGCGTATTCGCCACTGACATTGTAGACTGCCAACGGGATATTGAATTCGTTTTTTGCTCTTCTTAATATGTCCAGATAAGGCAATCCGGGTTTCACCATAATAATATCTGCGCCTTCTTCCAAATCCAAAGCGATTTCTCTCATAGCTTCATTGGAATTGGCAGGATCCATTTGGTAGCTACTCCGATCGCCAAACTGGGGTGCTGATTCGGCCACATCCCTGAAGGGACCATAGAAAGCAGAGGCGTATTTGGCTGCATAGGACATAATGGGAATGTCATGGTATCCGTGAGTATCTAATATTTGACGTATGGCACCAATTCTTCCATCCATCATGTCGGAGGGAGCCACCATGTCTGCTCCTGCTTCTACATGAGATAAGGCCGTCTTGGCTAACAGTTCAAGGGTTGGATCGTTTAATACCTGCCCCTCTTCCACTACTCCACAATGGCCATGGCTGGTGTATTCACATAAGCATACGTCAGTGGCTACGATAAGTTCGGGGAAATTCTTCTTAATCGCTCTTACGGCTAACTGGATAATCCCATCTTCCCTATAAGCACCGGTGCCTAATTCGTCTTTCTCCTCAGGAATACCAAATAGAATGATGGATTGAATGCCTTTTTCAACTACTTTAGCCGTCTCCCGGAGCAATTCATCAACTGACAACTGAAAAACACCGGGCATAGATGGAACCGGATTTCTAACATTGCTTCCATAAATAGCAAACATCGGGTACATTAAATCTGACTTGGTTAAGTGATTCTCTCTGACTATTTCTCTCAGCCGTGGAGATTTTCTCAGCCGCCGCATACGATTGATGGGATAGCCCATGTTCTTTCCCCCTTTTTAGAGCCTTATTGTTTTGCTTAGAATTTCCTAACCTGTACAAAATCAGCCAGACCTGTCAGTGTATTTTGATCTTCAGGAGAAGGAAGATATTTTAATTCCTTTTTAGCTTTGATGATGAAAGCTTCGGCTACAGCAAATGAGTATTTGATTCCGCCGCTTTCCTTGATGATGTCGATGGCCAGTTGGATATCCTTATCGGACTTTTCCCGGTTTGTAATAATGTTAGCTAACTCGGACGCATATTTGGAATTGCGAAGGGCATAGATGGCAGGCAAGGTTATAATACCTTGACGAAAATCGCTGCCAATGGGTTTGCCGAATTTTTTCTGCTCGCCGGTCATATCCAAAATATCGTCAGTAATCTGGAAAGCCATGCCTAAATAATGCCCGTATTTAGTCAATGATCGTTCAAGTCTGTAGTCTGCATCACTGGCAACTGCTCCTAACTGACAACTGGCGGAAATAAGCATGGCAGTTTTTCTCTTAATCCGGTAAAAGTAATCTCGTGTAGTCTGGTTCAAGTCGTACGCCGTAGCAATTTGTTGAATCTCCCCTTGCGCCATTTCTACACTCACATCAGCAAGTATTTCGGCGATGCGTGGATTTTTATATTGACTAATCAGTAGCAGGGATTTTGCAAATAAATAATCCCCTGTATGCAAAGAAACTTTGTCGCCCCATTGCGCCTTCACAGTGGGGATGCCCCGACGGGTAAGAGAATTGTCAACCACATCGTCATGAACTAAAGAAGCCATATGAATCAGCTCTAAAGCTACGGCTAAAGGCAATAGCTTTTCCAAGGAAGCTCCACAGCATTTTCCTGCTAATAAAGCAAAAGCAGGTCTTAGACGTTTTCCACCTGCTTTTAATAAATGCAGAGAAGCTTTTGTCAGCATCGGTGATGTGGACTGGACATGTTCCGATAGCTGATTTTCTACAATTTTTAAGTCAGCTTGTATATCTTTTAGTAATTCAATGCCGAGCATTGGTTCCTCCGCTCCTAAATCCCTATGGTTACGATCCATAGACTCATATTCGGCTTAATTATATCAAATCCTGCAATCTGTAACAGATTTGAAATACTAATGTTTGAATGGAAACGCCCGCAAAGCGGGCGTCTATTGGTTGTGGTTACTCTCTATTAAACCACCTAGAGAAGCTATACAGGGTAGTCTGACGGTTTAAGTCAGCGATAGATGTAGTCAAGGGGACATTCTTCGGGCAAGCCATGACACAGTTTTGTGAATTACCGCAATCAACCAGGCCACCCTTAGTCATTATAGCATCTAAACGCTGATTTTTGTCCATCTTTCCTAATGGATGCATATTGAACAAACGTACTTGGGCCAAAGGTGCCGCTCCTATAAAATCGGATTTGGAGTTTACGTTAGGGCAAGCCTCCATACAGCAACCGCATGTCATGCATCTGGATAATTGATAAGCCACCTTCCGATCATGTTCAGACATGCGCGGTCCCCTGCCCAGGTCAAAGGCGCCGTCAATATTGACCCAGGCTTTTACTTGCTTAAGGTGCTCGAACATGATCTGGCGGTCTACCTGGAGATCCCTCACTACCGGAAATTTCGTGAGAGGTCTAAGGATAATTGGTTGGGACAGTTGGTCAATCAAGGCGGAACAAGCTTGACGGACTTTGTTATTGATGATCATTGTGCAGGCGCCGCAAACTTCTTCCAAACAAGTACAATCCCATACAACCGGAGTAGTTTTTTGGCCATGGGCATTGACAGGGTTTTTGCGAAGTTCCATTAGGACAGAAACCACATTCATATTGGGTTTATAAGGCAGCTTAAACTCTTCCCAGCGAGAAGGTTCGTTGGGACCGTCTTGTCGTTTAATTTTTAAATGAATGTATTCTGGCATTATTTCCCACCCCCGGCTACATCATAACGTCTTTGGACGGGTTTGATTAGAGAAATATCTACATCAGAGTACTCAAACTTGGGACCATCAGGAGTCCAACGGGCACGTGTTGTTTTCAGCCATTCTTCGTCGTTACGTTCAGGATAATCCGGCTTATAATGGGCACCCCTACTCTCGTTACGATTAAGAGCACCTAAAGCGATTACCCGGGCCAGTTCCAGCATGTGCCACAATTGCTTGACAAACATGACTGTTTGGTTAGCCCATGGCCTGGTGTCGCTAAGTTTGATATTCTTGTATCTTTCCATTAATTCCTGAATCTTGGCATCGGCAAGTTCCAGGTTTTTGTTATAACGGACAACTCCTACATTGGTCATCATATTATCCCCGAGTTCATCGTGTAAGATGAAGGGGTCTTCATTGCCGTCCATTCTATAAACTGCCTCATCAATTTCGACTTGTCTTTGTCTTTCCCGATCAAAAATGCTCTGAGAAACATCGGTAGCGCTGCGATCCAGCCCTTTAATATATTCAATCACCTTCGGCCCGACTACATAGCCGCTGTAGCTGGCTGACAGCAGAGAATTGGCGCCCAACCGGTTGGCACCGTGATACATATGATCACATTCACCCGCGGCAAACAGTCCTGGGATTGCAGTCATGTGATTCCAATCTACATGCATGCCTCCCATAAAGTAATGAGGTGCAGGGAAAATTCTCATGGGAACTTTCCGGGGATCTTCGCCGGTAAACTGTTGATAGATTTCTAAAATACCACCTAGCCGGTTAGTCAGGAACTCAGGATCCTTGTGAGTGAGATCCAAGTAAACCTGATTCTTGCCGTCTATACCAAGTCCCATTTCTACACAAACTTTATAAATGGCCCTGGAAGCAATATCCCGTGGGACCAGGTTACCATAGGCAGGGTACCATTCTTCTAAGAAATACCATGGTTTACCGTCTTTATAAGTCCACACCCGTCCTCCTTCGCCCCTGGAGGCTTCCGACATTAAGCGCGTCTTGTCATCTCCCAACATGCCTGTGGGATGGAATTGCACAAATTCACCGTTAGCAAATTCAACACCTTGCTGAAATACCCGACCGGCAGCTGCGCCTGTACAGATAATGGAGTTGGTGCTCCTGCCGTAAATCATGCCGGCACCGCCTGTAGCCAACACCACTGCGTCGGCTGCAAAGGAGTGGATTTCCATGGATGCTAGGTCTTGGGCAGTAATTCCCCGGCAAACTCCCTGGTCATCGATTACTGCCGATAAAAACTCCCAGCCTTCGTATTTAGTCACCAATCCCTGAGCTTCAAATTTCCGTACTTGGGAGTCTAAACCATAAAGAAGCTGTTGTCCAGTAGTGCCTCCGGCAAAGGCAGTACGTCTTTTCTTAACTCCTCCAAATAGACGCAAATCCAATAAGCCCTCGGGAGTACGACTAAATACAACGCCCATTCGATCGTATAAATAGATGATGCCGGGAGCATTGTCACACATATCTTTTACAGGTGGTTGATCCGCCAGGAAATCCCCACCATAGATGGTATCGTAAAAATGTTGTTCAGTGGAGTCCCCTTCACCTTTGGTATCAAGAGCGGCATTAATACCTCCCTGTGCACAGAGGGAATGGGACCGTTTAACAGGTACCAGTGAAAACAAATCGACTTTATAGCCTTTTTCCACGATGCGCAGGGTAGCCATTAATCCTGCCAGCCCGCCACCGACAACAATTACTTTTTGTGAAGCCATAACTTATTCCTCCTAACATCCTAGATAAAGGCAAACAGTGCTTGAATACCAATGAAAGACAATGAGAAAAACAGCAAGCCGGAAATAATCAATGCCACTCTTTGAGAAAAGGCTCCTACGGTTACACCCCATGTGATCAAGAAGGTGGAAAAACCATTGGCAAAGTGATAAACAGATGCCAATAATCCGATTATATAGAAAATTAGCATTGCAGGATTTGATAAAACCGAAGTCATGGTGTTAAAGCTAATTTCAAGCCCGAACAGGGCATTGGCAATGCGCAAATGATAACTGTGATAAGCCACATAAATTAAAGTAATAATAGCAGTTATACGTTGCAGGTAGAAAAGCCAGTTTCGATAATAGCTGTAAGCTAACACGTTGTTTTTAGCTAAATAAACAACCCACAATCCGTATAAAGTGTGGAACAGAATAGGAATAACAATCAAAGTCAGTTCAACAAAAGGCAAAAACGGAATACTTTGTAACACTGCCACCCCTTTGTTATAAGCTTCAGGGCCTCTAATGCTTAAGCTGTTGACAAGTAAATGCTCCGTGAGAAACAGTCCGATAGGAAGGACACCGGACAGAGAATGGAGCTTACGAATAAAATAGTGCTGCTTCTCCAGATCCAATTTTCATTTCTCCTTTCGCTCTAAATTGTGAAAATTATGATACTAACAAATATTCTATAAGCAACTTTCATTTCCTTCTTTCTCTCAATACTATTGAGGAACTTTAGGGCATAAAAATGAAACTTGTCAAAAAAAGGCTCCCGGCGCAGGGAGCAAAATCACTAAATAGTCATCTCTTCTCCTGGTGCTAAAATGTGGCACTTACTGTTAGTGGTTGTCTCCACTTTATGTTTAAAGAGGTTAGCGTCCTGTTTAATTAGGTCAAAGGTGTTGTAATGCATTGGTACCACGGTTTTTGGGCGCAGTAGTTCAGTGGCAGTTACGGCATCTTCCGGCCCCATGACGTAATTGTCACCAATGGGGAGCAATGCCAAATCCAGGGCATATTTATTTCCGATTAACTGCATATCCCCGAAAAGGCCTGTATCGCCGGCGTGATAAATGTATTTGTCCTCTAAATTTATCACAAAGCCACAAGGGCACCCTAAATAAATGTTTTCCCCTAAAACAGACGAACCGTGCCAAGCAGGCGTTAATTGGAGACGTCCAAAAGGAAAGTTGTAACCACCGCCAATATGCATACCGTGAGCTTTGACCCCATTATTGGCACAATAAGTAGCTAATTCCGCTACACCGATAATGGTAGCACCGGTCCTTTTAGCAATGGCAATTGCATCCCCCAAGTGATCGAAATGCCCGTGAGATACTAAAATATAGTCGCAATCAACTTCGTCAGCCTTTAGGTCGGTCATCGGATTGTCAGTAATCCAAGGATCAATGACAATTGTATGTTGGGCAGTAGACAATGAAAAACAGGCGTGTCCGTGAAACTGTACTTTGATCAATTAACTTCACCTCCTTTTGTAGATATATTTTCACTTTCCAGAGCCGTATCGGGAGGATATCCCAAACAGAGCCCGGACATTTGCTGCTTCTCGATGTTTTTGATTTCCTGAAAGGAGTACTTGCCTGTATGAGCGTAGTAAAGCCACGAGGTATTGATTACCAACGGCACGGAGACAAGGACCATATTGACCAAATTAACGCACCCGCCGGCACCGCCTAATTTATCAATGACAGCTTTGGTAAACCCCTTATCTATTGTTAGACCGTTAAGTCTCTCAGGCAAAAGCTCCAGCTGTTTGCACCGCTCATTAGGTGCTTTAATGACCTTCAGTTGGCCTGACAAAATTCTTGGCTTCTCGATAGTAACCTTTTGAGTTAAAATAAGGTTATGCAAGGAGTCAGACAATGAGCAATTTACTGTAAACACATTTTCGTCAGTATGATCTATGGAGATTTTGTAATCTCTGGCAAACAGTTGCACTATATCACTCTCTTTTCAAGGAGGTTCTAATGTGTATATTCAACAAGAGGCCTTAAGCCGGTTAGAGAATCTCTACGGGATTCCTCATGAGATGGCTTTATTTCAGGATATTACAGAACCGGAAATGAAGATGTTACTGGCCAGTCAAAAAAACGGGCGAAGCCACGATTTTACTTTTTTCATCTCAGATGAAGATAATAAGATCGCTGTCATAAGAAAACATCAACATCCGGCAGGGTTTTATCGAGCGCCAAGTGGCGGTGCAGAACCGGATGAAGATCTGGTGGCGGCAATTCGGCGTGAGGCTTTGGAAGAAACGGGTCTTAGTATCACTATTGTTCGGTACCTTTTACGCCTGAAAGTAGCATTCCGGTGTAATGGAATAAATGTACCCTGGATCAGCCATGTCATTACGGGACGTCCAGATACCAACCGTCTATGTCCCGTTGATGTAAAGGAAATTAAAGAGGCCAAATGGGTGAGCTGGGAACAATTGCAAGGCCCCATTAGAAACAACTTAATGAACAGCAATTTAGGCCTATTTCATTATAGAGTTATCTTGACAGATACGGTGGCGTCTCTCCTGGGTAATAACTGATTAGTTAGCCTTTGGAGTTTTATCAGATAAGCTACTAACCACCTGCTTGAGATACTTGGTAAATCCATCGACCAGATCCTCCCTGGCCATGGCGAATTCAACAGTGGCAGCAAGGAAGCCTAATTTATCTCCTATATCATATCTCTTTCCTTGAAATTCGTAGCCTATAATCGATTGGCTGGAGAGTAGTTCTTTTAGGGCATCCGTCAGTTGGATTTCTCCTCCCCTACCAGGTGGTGTTTTTGATAAGATGGGGAAGATTTCAGGCTGAATTATGTAACGTCCCATGATAGCATAATTAGAAGGAGCATTATCGGGAGAAGGTTTCTCAACCAGATCCGAGATTTGATGGGTGCCCGGGGCGATCTGCTTCGATGCCACTATTCCGTAACTGCTAACCTGTTCCATTGGTACAGATTTTAGGGCTATAACATTTCCGCCCCTTTGGTTGTAGACATTGATCAGTTGCTGTAAACAAGGCTCTTCATGAACCACCAAATCGTCACCCAGCAATACTGCAAAGGGTTCCTGACCTACAAATTTCCGGGCACAGTAAATAGCATGACCTAATCCCTTGGCTTCTTTTTGCCGTACATAATGGATATCTGCCATTTCGGAGATTTGCCGGACCTCATTTAATAATTGGATATTCCCCTTTTCCTCCAGCACCATTTCCAATTCCAGGGAACGATCGAAATGATCCTCAATTGCTCTCTTATTTCGACCGGTAATGACTAAAATCTCCTCGATACCCGATTGGATAGCTTCTTCAATAATGAACTGGATGGCCGGTTTGTCTACTATGGGCAGCATTTCCTTCGGCTGCGCTTTTGTGGCAGGTAAAAAACGAGTTCCTAACCCGGCAGCCGGGATGATTGCTTTTTTGATCTTCATATAATAGCCTCCATATGCGCAATAGTTAGTTATACAACTTTTCTTTGAATACTATGGTTTTGTTCCAACATGAACTGCTACAATTCCTCCGGATAATTCATGGCAAGCAACATCTTTCAGGCCAATCTGGGAGAACAGTTCTTTGATCTCCTGCTGGTGAGGAAAAATTTTTACTGAATAAGGTAAATAGCTGTATGGACCCTCTACACCTACTCGGAATTTTCCCAGCAAAGGGACAAACTTTTCGAAATAAAACCAGTACAACTGCTTGAAAACCGGTGCGGAAGGTTTGGCTAACTCCAAAGAAACTACTCTGCCTCCCGGTTTTACTACACGCATCATTTCTGCAATGGTCTTGGTGATATCAGGAACATTCCTTAAAGCAAAACCAATGGTGGCACAGTCAAAGGTATTATCCTCAAAGGGTAAATCAATGGCGTTGCCCTGAACCAATTCAATTCTCGACTGGAGAGGGTGATTAGCCAGATTTTTTTCCGCTACTTTTAGCATATTCTCACAAAAATCAAGACCTATTACTTTACCGGTCTGTCCTACTTTTTGTGCTTGTTCGATGCATAACTTTCCTGTACCACAGCAGACGTCCAATCCCACACTGCCCTCGGATAAATTAGCCTGTTCTACTGTGAACCTTCGCCAGCGACTATCCAGATTAAAAGTCATGATGGTATTCATCCAATCATACTTGCCGGCTATAGAGGAAAAGATCTGGTGTACATATTCTTCTTTATCTTTTGATTGATATGCACTAGGCAATTTCATAATATAGCTCCTTTACCACTGCAGTTAACCTACTAAACAACTTTTTTGTAACCCTCTTTGGCAGGTTTCAAGTAGCTTAACTAAAATCTGTTTTGGAGGGACATCAGCGCATGATTCCAATTCATTTCCGGCTTCAGTTAAAAGCAGTTCTGCGGTAGACAGATAACGATTCTGTTTAATAAGGCTGAGAGCAGCGCCCAGAGAAACGCCAAAGGATCGGAGTGCCTTTTCCTGAGCTATATCTCCTTTAGTGGCCAATACCCCAAAGGCACTGCAAGCACCTAATAAGGTGGATTGTTTTCTGAGTAGAGCAATATATCTGCTAACGTCAGAAAGAGAAGATTGGTTGTCATCTACTTCTCTTACCCCCGCATCATGGGCATCGCAAATAACCCCTGCCATTTCCGGCAGCCAT
>JAAYOX010000275.1 GCA_012520135.1 Clostridia bacterium | reverse complement strand
ACTCTTTGGGTTTCCTTTTTGAGTTTTGTTTGGACTTTTGAACGGCAAAAGTCTAGGGCAGAAGCTGAACTGATGGATAAAGCCAGGGTAGCTGCCAACCAGTTTTTAGCTACACGGGCTTTCGTGGCTGAGAGTTACCAATACTATTATCCTAGTACCAGTGTTGAGAAATTAGCTCAATTCGAACATTTAAATCCGGCTGCTGCTGAAAAAGGAGTAAGGGAGCTTTTTAGGGGTGACGAAGCCTGGTCCTTTAAAGAAATTTGGTTTCCCGGTAACAGCCCGGAACATGCTCCGGACGGATTTGAACTAAAACTGTTAGATCAACTGCGCCGGGATCCCGCCGGCCAGGAAGCCTGGGGAATTGATACAGTGGACGGGCGACGCAACTTTCGCTATCTGCTGCCGATTAATATTGAGAAACCTTGCTTGACCTGTCACAGCCCCAGCAGCGCTGTCTCCTTCAGTCAAAAGGTACCTCGTTACGAGTTGGGTGATTTAGCCGGGGCCGTAAGTTTATCGATCCCCATGACCCTCTTGGAGGAAAACTTGAGGGACGAGACGATTGCTCAAGTAGCAGTTTCGGGTTTCTTAATCTTGTTAAGCGCTATTGCTATATACTGGTTTGTGCGCCAGCTGGTGGAAAGACCCTTAACCAAACTGGCGGTGGCTGCAACGGAAATTGGACAAGGACGCCTGGATTACCCCTTACCGTCTGTTACTATACCCGCCGAGATCCGCCAATTGGTAACTCAATTGGATGTTATGGCTACCAAGCTTAAGGGCTATTATGATGATTTGGAGAAACAGGTAGAGGAGCGAACGATAGAGTTAAAGGAAGCTAACGAGATTTTGAAAGAGCAGCAGATAGAACTGCAAAGGGCCAATAAGCGACTGGCTGAAGCCAATAAATTAAAATCAGAGTTCTTAGCAAGTGTAAGTCATGAATTGAGAACTCCTCTAACTTCTATTACAGCATTTGTCGAATTATTGTTAGAGGGAGTTGGAGGAGAATTGACGGATTTACAGAAAGAATATTTAGGGGATGTTTTGAGAGGCAGTGAACGGCTGCTGACCTCAATTAATGCCATTCTTGATATGGCTAAAATTGAAGCCAAAAAAATGGGTCTTTCTCCTTCCTGGTTTTCCCTGGCTGCCATAGTGGAGGATGTGAAACACCGGATGGAACCCATCGCTTTGAAAAAAGAAGTAAAACTTATTGTCGAAGCGGATCGGTTCCTGGAGAAAGTCTATGCTGATAAAGAAAAGATTGAACAGATCTTGGTCAATTTAGTCAGTAATGCAGTGAAGTTTACCGAGGCAGGAGGGTTGGTGCGCATCAAGGTATACCGGGATAGCCAAACAAATGAAATATGCGTTTGTGTCAGTGATACGGGGATCGGTATTGAACCCGAACAACAGAATTACATTTTCGAGGCTTTTCGTCAAGTAGACGGTTCATCCACCCGCAGGCATCCAGGCACAGGGCTCGGTCTGGCGATTGCCAAAAGTTTTGTAGAACTGCACGGGGGCAAAATCTGGGTGGAAAGCGACATAGGCATAGGCTCAAATTTTTATTTTACCATACCACAAACACTGAATGAGACGGAGGTGGCGGAACGTGACTAATCGAAAAATATTGGCAGTTGATGATGAACCTGATATTCTAAAAATCATTGTTCATCGGTTGTCCAGGGAAGGATATGATATCGTTACCGCCGGTGACGGTGAAAGCGCTATTGAAGTCTTTCGCCGGGAAAAACCGGATTTGGTAATTCTGGATCTGATGCTTCCTAAGATCGATGGTTTTGAAGTATGCAGGGTGTTAAGAGAAGAATCTGACGTACCCATCATCATCCTGTCTGCCAGGGGAGACGAGTTGGACCGGTTATTAGGCTTCAGAATGGGCGGGGATGACTATTTGACCAAGCCTTTCAGCCCGTCGGAATTAGCGCTGAGAGTGCAGGCCATGTTGAGACGAACAGCAGGACACCGGGAAAATGAAAAGTCAGAACCTAATGTGATTAAATGCAACGGTTTGTTTATTGACCTTAGAGGTCATCTGGTAACTCTTGACGGTAAGGAAGTTCAGTTAACTCCTAAAGAGTTCAAATTACTGTGGTTATTGGCTTCTCATCCCGATTATGTGTTTACCCGGGAGCATTTGTTAGACCAAATCTGGGATAGCGATTATATTGGCGATGCGGATAATGTTACAGTAATGGTCAGTCGCCTAAGGGAAAAAATCGAGAAGGATCCCGCTAATCCCCGCTATATTAAGACGGTATGGGGAGTTGGATACAAATTCGGCGGTGGCGAGGTACAGATGAGAGATTAGTTGGCAACTGTACTTCCGGTTTTACCTTGCGTTATTGAGCTATTTTGTTATCTGCCAATTTTAGGAGAAAAACTCAACCTGCTCCATCAGGCATGAGCAGGTTTTGTTTAATTATAAAGCCCTAGTAGGGATATTGAAGTAAATTCGTAAGCATTATAACCTTTCTGACAGGGAAATGTGGCTAAGGAACCATGAATAACCAAGGAAAGGGAATTTATGAAATGTTAGAATTAAGTTAGAGATAATTAACACTATCACAAGGAGGCGGTTATATGCAGTTACAGTTGCAGAAGCAGAATGCAATTATGCAACCTATTT
Organism: Clostridia bacterium; assembly: GCA_012520135.1. GTDB lineage: Bacteria > Bacillota > DULZ01 > DULZ01 > DULZ01 > JAAZDD01. The sequence continues at coordinate 1,291 of JAAYOX010000275.1, read as the reverse complement.
CTAATGATACGGAACTGTTTGCCATGGCAGCTCCCTCGATAGTCAGGATACCTTGTCAATGGAACAAGTTGGATTGCCGGCCGGTAGTGAAAGCGGGTCAGAAAGTGATGAAAGGGGAGCCTGTAGCTGTAACGGAAGGTGTGTCTGTTCATAGTCCTTTGAGCGGAAAAGTTAAAGAAATCACAACGGCGGATAACTGTGAAGGAGTACCTGCCCTGACAGTAGTTGTGGAAGCAGATGAGGAAGGCGAAGCTGTTACCTTTACTCCTTACGGTGATTGGGAAACTACTGATCGCCAGACCCTTTACGATTACCTGCAATCCGCCGGAATTGTAACCACTTATAAAGATGGCATTACTTACGTTAAAGCATTGCCTCCTCCGGATGCTGAAATTACTTCGGTTTTACTCCACGGTTGTTCCTTATCTCCGGATTTGGAACAGGGGGAAGATTTGCCTGAAATGTTACACGAGGCGGTATCAGGTCTGAAAATACTAATGACCCTTTATCCCAAAGCGGAATTAATTTGGCAAAGTGAAAAAGGTTCTACTTTGGAGAAAATACTGTCTCAATTCCCTCAAGCACGACTTTTGTCCGAAACCTTAACTCCCTTTAATATTCCGATGAGGGCTGCCATGCAGCAAGTGCTGGGGCACACCTTGGTAGAGGGATGTTCTCCCATGAGGGAAGGGCTTCTACCGGTTACCTTCCAGCAAGCCAGAGCCATTTATCGTGCTGTTTCTTTGGGAGAGCCTTACATGGAACAATTAGTAAGAGTTGAGGGTAACGGAGTGGAACAGCCCGGTTATTATCAGGTACCCTTGGGTGTTAACCTGGGGGATGTGCTGGTGGCTGCCGGGGCTAACGAAAAACTGTTGGCCAAGGTAGTCGTCGGGTGCGCTTTAAACGGTACTTCCGTTTCCCGGTTGGATTTGCCCATCGGCAAAAGTGTTTCTTCCATTTTGACCTTTACCCACGATGAGGTGTTTCACTACCAGAACCGTCCTTGTATTCACTGTGGTCGTTGTTATCAAGTCTGTCCTCAGAAACTATTGCCCCAAAAAATCGCCGCCTATGCAGAAAGACAGAAATGGGACTTAGCTGAACAAGAAGGGGTAATGTTCTGTGGTGAATGTGGCCGTTGTTCTTTTATCTGCCCGGCCCGAAAGCCTTTGCTGCAACTGATTGAACTGGCTAAAAAGATGGCTGCAAAAAGCAATATAAATTAAGTCGGAGGTGATCTTATGGCCGTGGCAAAGAGCAAGGGAGAAGGTATTTATCAATTGACTTT
>JAAYOX010000027.1 GCA_012520135.1 Clostridia bacterium | reverse complement strand
CAGCAAGAACCGGGATACACCTTGACTTTCTCCACTACTATTTTATTCAGAACATCTCTATCCTCAGGAGACAACCTAATCCCATCGCTAAAGTGAGCGAGAGTAGGCTGCCGGCTAAAGGCCGATTGAGTTACAGGCAAAGTCACCGTTTAACCTCCTCTAGCCCTAATTGTTATTTACAATGCTCATCATCAGAAAGGCTCTTGGCGATTTCCCAATACATTTTCATCCGGGCACGAAAGCCTTTCCACAGCCCCAGTTTCTCTTCCTTCATCACATGGGATAGGTCTTTTAATACCACTTCTTCATATTTTAAATCATGCTCGGCAGCATATTTGGTTAAGGCTATTTCTACTCCGTACCTGGCCCATTCCAGGTTGCCGACACGTTTAAGTAAGCTTTTAGTCAATGCCCTTTGCCCCGACAAAAACGGTGCTACCAGTTGAGCCATGTCGGTAGCCAGCCTTCCGTGTTCAAAAATGCCCACCGCCATTTCTACCCTTTTGCTTAAAACCGGCTCAATCAACTGCTCTATATGAGTAGGGGTCAGTCCAATCAGATCCGCGTCCAAAAACAAGATAACCTCTTGACTGGCATGCTCCACTCCCAACATCATTGCGCCGCCCTTGCCTCTATTAATTTCCGACACGATTACTGTGGCCCCTGCTTCCTTGGCAACTTCTGCAGTACCATCGACGGAGCCATCACTGACTACAATTATTTCGGCAACGGCCGGTACTTTTTTTATAGGCATGATTACATTGGCTATGGTTTTTTCCTCATTATAAGCAGGTATAATCACTGAGACTTGCATCTTAAAGCCCCCTACATTGCAAAATCCATTAGAGAGGTTACTTCCCCCTTTCAATCAGAGTCATTACCTCTTGTTCCACTTGTTCAAGTGGAACGGTCATTTCAGTGCCGTCACGACGCACCCGGATGTCTACTGTTCCTTCTTTGACAGTCTTTTTACCCACCGTTATCCTCAGAGGGTAACCAATTAAATCTGCGTCGGCAAATTTAACCCCTGCTCTTTCATCCCGGTCATCAAGAATTACTTCAATCCCCCTTTTCAGCAGTTCCCGGTAAATTGAAAAAGCTGCCTTCATCTGTGCTTCATCTTTATTGGACACAGGCACAATTGCTACTTGGAAAGGAGCAATCGCCAAAGGCCAAATAATTCCGTTCTCATCATAGTTTTGTTCTACAGCAGCCGCCATAGTTCTGGTGATACCGATGCCGTAACAACCCATCACCATATATTGCCTTTGACCATGCTCATCCACAAAAGTGGCATCCATGGCTTCACTATACTTAGTCCCCAGCTTAAAGACCTGGCCCACTTCAATACCCCGGGCACTGCTAAGTTCTGCTTGGCAAACAGGACATTTATCCCCGGCACCAACCAGGCGGAAATCCCCAATTAACTGGGCTTGATAGTCTCTGGGATAGTTTACGTTGATCAAATGATGGTCTACCTCATTAGCTCCCGTTACCCCATTAACTACTAACGAGGCTTCTTCATCCAGATAGACGGGGATGCCCTTTAAGCCCACCGGCCCTAAAGAGCCTACCGGCACACCGGATAACTCCAGAACAGCATCGTCTCTGGCCAGTTCCAGTTCCAAACAATCCAACTTATTTTTAAGCTTTATTTCATTGACTTCCCGGTCTCCCCGGACCACTACTGCCACCGGTTTCCCGTCGGCTAAATAAACCAAGGTTTTTAAACATTGCTCCGGAGACACTTGTAAAAAGTCACTTATTTCTTGGATGGTTTTGATATTTGGTGTGGCTACTTTACTCATTTTTTCCGGATTAGCATCCGGATTAATACCAGCATTAACTGCTTCCGCCCTTTCCACGTTGGCAGCGTAATCGCAGCTTTCACAATAGACAATCTCTGCTTCACCGGAACCGGCTAAAACGACAAATTCATGGGAACGGTTTCCCCCGATGGCGCCGGAATCTGCTTCCACAGGACGGAACTTTAGACCACACCGTTTAAATACATTGGTATAAGCATCGAACATCTTCTGATAACTGATGTCCAGGCCCTCTTCATCCCGGTCAAAAGAGTAAAGGTCTTTCATAATGAATTCCCTGCTCCTCATTAGACCAAAACGAGGCCGTCTTTCATCCCTGTATTTATTTTGAATTTGATACAGTAGCAAAGGTAGCTGTTTGTAAGAGCTTACCTCTTTTTTCACTAAATCAGTAATTATTTCTTCGTGGGTTGGTCCCAAACAAAAATCCCGATTATGGCGGTCTTTTAGCTTGAACAATTCTGGACCGTAAACATGCCAACGACCGCTTTCCAGCCATAACTCCGCCGGCTGGATAATAGGCAAATAAAGCTCCTGACCGTCGGCCTTATTCATTTCTTCTTCTACAATTTTAATGATTTTATTAATAACCCGGTGGCCCATAGGCAAAATGGTATAAACACCGGCTGTTGACTTCCTCATGAAACCGGCTCTTAACAGCAACTGATGACTGACAATCTCTGCCTCAGCGGGAACATCCCGTAAAGTGGGAGTGAAAATCTTACTTGCAAGCACTATTATTACCTCCTACTCCTTAGACCATTTTCTCTACTTCACGAACCAACGACTCAATTAGCTCTTTTTGAGGCACTTTGGCTACTATTTCCCCATGCCTAAATACTAAACCCAACCCCTTGCCACCGGCAATACCCACATCCGCCTGCCTAGCTTCGCCGGGACCGTTCACGGGGCAACCCATGACCGCTACTTTCAAGGGTTTATTGACAAAAGCCAGACGCTTTTCGACTTCTTCCGCCAAGTGAACCAAATCAATCTGGCACCTGCCACAGGTAGGACAGGATATCAGTTCAATTCCCCTTTCCCGTAGCCCCAAAGATTTTAAGATTTCAAAACCGACTTTCACTTCCCAAACAGGATCTCCCGTGATGGAAACCCGGATGGTATCCCCTATTCCCTCGCTGAGGAGCAGTCCTATTCCCATGGACGATTTAACTGAAGATACCAGTAGAGTCCCCGCTTCCGTTACTCCCAGATGGAGAGGGTAATCCGTTTGGGCTGCCAAAAGCCGGTAAGCCTCCACCATTAACGGCACACGGGAGGCTTTCAGCGAAATTTTGATGGCTTGAAAATCTAAATCCTCCAAGATGGAGGCATGTCCCAAAGCACTTTCTACTAAAGCCTGGGGGGTAACACCCCCGTGTTTTCGCAACAATTCTTTTTCCAGCGAACCGGCGTTAACACCGATCCGGATAGGGATACCCTTATCTTTAGCCATGGCCGTTACTTGTCGTACTTTAGCCTTGTTTCCGATATTGCCCGGATTAATACGAAGTCCGTCAATACCGTTTTCCATGGCCTGCAAAGCCAACCGGTAATCAAAATGAATATCGGCAATTAAGGGTATATTGATTTGCTCCTTAATCTTGCTTAGAGCCTCGGCTGCCTCCTGATCCACTACCGCTACCCGTATCAGTTCACAGCCAACTTCCTCTAAACGGCGTATCTGCTTAACCGTAGAGTCTACATCTCTGGTATCGGTATTCGTCATGGACTGGACCGAAATAGGCCGGTTGCCGCCCACGACCACATTACCGATCTTTATTTCCCGACTGCGTCTTCGATTAGCTGGTATCATGACCCGACTCCACCTCTAATCAACCAGGATTCGCCACACGTCTTGATAAGTAATCAGGATCATGAGGCCAATCAGCAGTACAAATCCAATGAAATGAAGAAAATTCTCTTTCTCCGGATTAATGGGCCTGCCTCTTACACCTTCCACCGCTAAAAAGACCAGACGGCTGCCGTCTAAGGCGGGAATAGGAAACAAATTAATAATCCCCAGATTAAGGCTGAGCATTGCCGCAAATTGAAGAATAGTGCCGATACCGAAATTTACCGCCTCACCGACTATCTGCACCATCCCCACCGGTCCCGCCACATCGGCAGGAACCTGGCCGCCAATCATGAGAAATAATTGCTGAATGATCAGGACTATTAAAGAAACAGAGAACTTAACACCTAACCAAATCGATTCAAAGAAGCCTTTCTTTTCGATAGAAGGCCTGACACCTATTAGCCCGACATTTTCTTGCTCGTCACGCATAGTGGTTAATACAACTTGTAGTTTCTCGCCGCCCCTGTTAACGATCAGCCGGATTTCCTGTTCCGGTTTAGCCCGGATAGCGGCAGTCAATTGTTCCCAAGAAGATGTCTCCCGGCCGTCAACAGCAATAATTCGATCTCCCGGTTCCAGACCGGCCGTCTGGGCAGGACTTCCTTCCAGGACATCGGCAATTTTATTGGAAACAGTTCCAATGCCCATGAAAAAGATTACGAACAAAACGATAGCCAGCACAAAATTCATCAAACTGCCCGCAGCGATAACACTCATTCGCTGCCCTACAGTTTTGGCATTAAAGCCTCGGGGATCATTCTCTTCTCCGGGTTCCATGCCGGCCATCCGGTTATAACCCCCAATAGGCAGTGCTCGCAGTGAATATCGGGTTTCCCCTGACTTCCGGGACCAAACCAGAGGCCCCATACCCAGAGCAAATTCATGGACCTTTATCCCAACCATTTTAGCCACCAGAAAATGGCCCAATTCATGGACAAAAATCAGTAACCCCAGAATTAATATTGTAACACCAATCGAAACTAAAACTGACATCATCAACCACCTTTCCTTAAGAAATATACCTGGCAATCCACTCTGAGGCTTTCTTTCTAGACTCCCTGTCCGCAGCTAAAATGGCCTCCAGATCCGGCTTTTGAATTACCTTATGCTTCTCCATCACCTTGGCTACAATCTCCACGATGGCCGGAAAACGAATGCGACCCTGCAAAAAGGCATGCACAGCTTCTTCATTAGCCCCGTTAAGTACCGTGGGCATGGTACCTCCCGTTCGTCCGGCATGGTAAGCTAAACTTAAAGCCGGAAATACCTCCCAATCGGGAGTCTCAAAAGTTAAGCTTCCCAATTGTAATAAATCTAACTGAGAGTTGGGACCTCCTTCCCATCGTTCCGGCCAGGTAAGTGCATATTGAATCGGCAGCCTCATATCCGCTGTTCCCATTTGGGCTAGGATCGAACCGTCTTTGTACTTCACCATAGAGTGAACTATACTCTGAGGATGCACCACCACTTCAATATGATCATAATCAATTCCAAACAAGTGTTTTGCTTCTATGACTTCTAATCCCTTGTTCATCAGGGTGGCAGAATCGATGGTTATTTTGGCCCCCATGTTCCACCGGGGATGTTTCAAAGCCTGTTGAGGGGAAACCTCCTGCAATTGTTCTATGGTCCACCCCCTAAAGGGTCCTCCCGAGGCGGTTAAAATGAGCTTATGGATATCTTCCCGGCGGTTTCCTTCCATACACTGAAATAAAGCGGAATGCTCGCTGTCCACCGGAAGCAAAGGGGTATTATGGGTTGCAACTGCCTCCATAACTAATTCACCGGCAGCTACTAATGTTTCCTTGTTGGCCAGGGCAATTGTTTTCCCGGCACGAATTGCTGCTAAAGTAGGCAGTAGCCCTACCGCCCCGGACACAGCTGTTACCACGGTATGAACATGAGGATGAGTCACCGCCTCCACCAGGTACTCATTCCCCCCATAAACAGATACAGGCAAACCAGCTACACGTTCTTTTAGGAGCTTGCCCAAGTCTTTATCTCCCACCACTACCACCTGAGGCTTGTATTCCCGGATTTGTTCTTCCAGCAATTCAATATTCCTCATGGCAGTCAAAGCTACCGGTTTCAATTGTTCCGGATAGGCTTTGCAAACTTCTAATGTTTGTCGACCGATAGAGCCTGTGGAACCTAAGACAGCTATCCCTTTAGACATCAGTGCCCCACCTTGCTTTCCTGAAAATAGCGCCAACAGCCTTTACCGACTACCAATAGTATTGGTCCTAAAATCAAACCTAAAACTCCCAACACTTTTAAACCTATATATAATGATATCAGAGTTTCCAAAGGGTGGATGCCAATGCTGTCCCCTACAACTTTTGGTTGCACCAATTGGCGAACAATAGAAATGATACCGTAGAGAACCAAGAGCGCAAATGCCAATTTAGTTTGCCCCAGGAAGAATGCGACCACTATCCAAGGCACCAGTACAAAACCGGGTCCAAGCACCGGCAAAAGGTCTAAAAAGCCTATAACCACAGTGATTAACAAAGCATAATCAACCTTCAACAAATACAAGGCAATTAGCGTCTGTCCCATGGTAATAAGCATCAAAATCAATTGGGCACGCAAATACCCCAGGACAGCATTCCCCGTCTGATTCCCCATGTTATGTAAAAAGGAAGCTGCCGGTCCAGGTAACAGTTGATACATGGTTTGAGAAATCCTGTCTTTGTCTTTACTGAAAAAATAACAAGATATGATTGCAAAAAAAAGTATTAAAATTCCGTTAGGAACTGCAGTCAGTGCCCCAAGGGACATACTCAGACTGCCGATCAAAGCAGCAGAAACTGCTTCCAGCCGTTCAAGCAGCGCATTTTGCCAGTCCATAGGCAATTCCAAGGCAAAGTACAAGATTCTGGCCTGACTGAAAAGATACTCCAGTCCCACAACAATTTCCCGGGCATAGCCGGGAAAAGCCTGGGAAAGCTTGAACAGTTCCATAATAGCCCGGGCTATCATCCAACCCAGCCCGGTAATAGTACCCCCGAAAACGATGACCATCGTAGCCAGGACGCTTATCCCTCTGGACAGTTTCAATTTTTTAATAGCCAACACTATTAGGGGTTCCAATAAAGCCGCCAACAAAAGACCCAGTATAAAAGGCAGCACCAGAGGAAGAATAAAGTTAAAGGTTTTGAGTAAAGCCGGAAACAAATAATAGTAAAGTAAAAAAGCCGCCAATAGCCAGCCTAGCATTTTAAGCACATTGATTAAACCGGCTAAATCCTGTTTTTTCTTACCGGGTATATCACACCTCTTTAAAGGTTAAACCACTGAACAAAATAGTACACCGTGGGAGCGACTAGTAATAAACTGTCTAAACGATCCAGCAAACCCCCGTGCCCAGGAATCAAATTACCGGAATCTTTTGCCTGAGCCAGCCTTTTAAAGGCTGATTCCAGCAGGTCTCCCATGGTACCGATAACCGCCACAAGGCAGCCCAAAAGTACCCACATCAAGTAACCGCTACCATAAACCAAATAACCGAAAACCAAAGCAGTAACTACCGTAAAAACAAGCCCTCCAACAAAACCTTCTATACTTTTTTTAGGGCTTAATTTAGGGGAAAGACGATGTTTGCCAAACTTGGAGCCAATAAAAAAAGCTCCCGTATCATTAGCCCAAGTGAGCAAAAAGACAAGTAT
>JAAYOX010000274.1 GCA_012520135.1 Clostridia bacterium | reverse complement strand
TCAATGCCCATGAGGGCTGGATGAACAGCCTTGGCCACCGGCAAAACATCTTGAACAAAGACTTTAAAACATTAGGGGTGGGCGTCGCAGGGAAATATTACACCCAAAATTTTGTTACTTATTAAATATTAAAACCGGCGAGGAAAAGGCCAACTACCGGCAAACAGTAGTTGGCCTAACGCTGTTATCTAGCTGTGCTCATATTAACACTGTTTCCGTTTAGTTCGGCTCCGGGGACGGGGTCTTTTTCCTTTGCACCCCGTTATTATCTACATAATAATTGTCCAGATGAATTAACTCCGAGATAGGCACGATTTCATATCCCTGCCCCTGTAATGTCTCAATAATACCAGGCAAAGCAGCGGCGGTATGCTTGCCGTTATTGTGAAATAAAACAATGGAACCGGGTTTAACCCCGTTTACCACCCGGCGATGGATCTCTACCGCCGACAAATCCTTCCAATCAAGACTGTCCACATCCCATTGAATGGCGTGAATTCCCATCCTTTCGCAAACCTGGATCATGGTATTGTTATAGCTGCCAAAGGGGGGACGAAAGAGTATGGGCTTAAAACCGCTGACCCGGACAATGGCATCATAATTGTCCTTTAATTCCTGCTCCATCTGAGCTTCAGACAGCTTAACAAAATCTGGATGGGTAGTGGAATGAAGCCCCAATTCGTGACCTTCTGCCACAATAGTTTTAACCAGTTCTGGATAATCGTCGATCCAGATATTGACCAGGAAAAAAGTTGTCCTGACATCATATTTATTCAGAATATCCAGGATGGGCCTGGTCAAATCCGCTCCCCAGCAAGCGTCAAAACTGATAGCAATTTTTTTATCGGGAGTATCTACAGAATAAATAGGTCTGAGCTTATTACCGCCTGACATTACTGCCATCAATACTTCGGTAGGCCCTCTCAAGGGTCCTGCCATCAAAGCAATAAGTACCAAACCAAAAGCAATCAGACCCAGCCTACCCAATCGTTGTCTCAGATTAATGATCATTACCCGCACCGGACTTCACCCCTTTTCCCTAAGTCTTTATGCCAAAAAGGGTTGTCCTCATTCCAGGTAATTAATGCTTGGCGGCTATTCTAACTTGTAATCATCAGCGTGATAGGAACTCCTGGCCAAAGGTGCCGAAATAATATGCTTGAAGCCCAGTTCCAGTGCAGTTTCCTTATATATCTCAAATTGTGCCGGTTCAATATATTCGACTACCGGATGGTGCTTCTTGGAGGGAGCTAAGTACTGGCCCACTGTCAACAAATCACAACCAACAGCCCGTAAATCTTTAAACACTCCAATAACTTCTTCCTTCTTTTCTCCCAGGCCCAGCATAATGCCGGATTTGGTATAAATATCACTATGGTTTTTAACCCTTTCCAAAAGTTCCAAGGAGCGGCTATAATCTGCCAAAGGCCTAACCGCCGGATAAAGCCGGGGAACCGTCTCCACATTGTGGTTTATGATATCCGGTTGGGCATTGATCACCGTAAGAAGCGCCCCGGTATCTCCCTGGAAATCAGGGATCAAAACTTCAATTGTTGCTTTAGGGGCAACTTCTTTTACTTTTTTGATTACCTCCGCAAAATGCCCCGAGCCTCCGTCAGGCAAATCATCTCTGGTTACTGAAGTAATCACTACATGTTTCAGACCTAACTCCTTTACCGCCTCGGCCACATGCTCCGGCTCCCTGGGATCCACCTGGCCGGGCTGTTCTTTGGTCACATTACAAAAAGTACAATTTCTCGTGCAATGTTTCCCCAGAATCATAAAAGTAGCGGTTTTCCTGCCAAAACATTCGATAATGTTAGGGCACAAAGCCTCTTGACAGACAGTATGCAATGACAGCTCCTGCAGCATCTCCTTGGTCTGCCTGATTTGATCCAGTTTTTCCACTTTTATTTTTAGCCATTCAGGTTTTCTAATCGACAACGGGTCCATCCTCCATCATTTTCTGCAGTTCCTGCCAGGTAAATATTTCAGGCTTCTTCTCAAAGGAGCGGCAGAAATATTCTATGATCAGTTTTTTGACTAAATCCATCTTCAATGGATAGCCAAAAATCGACTGTAGCGAAATAACGCCTCTGTCAATTATACCACAGGGGTTGATGACCTTAAAATGCTCCAGGTTAGTATTAACATTGAAAGCAAAACCATGGATGGTCACCCGTTTTTTAATGGCACATCCGATAGCGGTAATCTTCTGTTTATCAAACCAAACACCGGGATAATCCGGATCCCGGTAAGCCTCCAAGGAGTATTCCTTATCCAACAAGTCGATAAATAGCTGTTCCAACAGCCACACATACTGTCTTACGCTAAGCCTGTTTTCCTGCAAATGAATAATTGGATATCCCACAACTTGCCCTGGGCCGTGGTAAGTAACGTCTCCTCCCCGATCCGTTTCATAGACTTTAATACCCTGAGCTTCCAGGGTCTCCGCAGGAAACAAAATATGGTTTTCATCGGCATGTTTCCCCAGGGTAAGCACAGGCGGGTGCTCCAACAACAACAAAATATCGCCAATTTTATTTTGCTGTCTTAAGGACAGTAAAGCCCTTTGCAAATTAAGCCCTTCTTGATAATCGATTAATCCAGGTAACACTGTCACCAGAATTGGTTCCATTGACGTTTCCCATCCCTCTGCAATACTTTTCGTTTTATTTTATCACATCTGCTCTTAAATAAGAATTTCACCAGGTTCCGGGAAATTGAATATGCTATTCCAAACAGCGAATGGAGGAATATGAATGAACTCTATCCAACTTCCGGTGCAAATCTTACCTCAAAGATTAGTCAGGCAAAACCTGAATGTAGTTTACCCGGTAATTACCGCCGGTACTAATCCTATGGCCCTGCATAAAATGAACCGTCAGATTTATCACCTGGTTGAGAGTCTCATTACTGAACAGGGATATTACCAAAGTCCCCAAACCGTCTCTGTTACCGGCTATTTTGAGATCAAGAATAACCAACGGGGAGTATTGAGTATTTCCATCATTAATTATGCTTTCCCTGAAAAGGCTGCCCACGGTCTCACGATCATTAAGTCCTTAAATTTCGATATCCGGACCGGCATCAACTATCCCTTGGAATACTTGTTTATGCCCAATTCCGACTACCTATCCCGCCTAAACAGCATTATCGAAAAACAAATCAAAGAAAGGAATATCCCCATGCTGGGCGACTTTCCCGGGGTCAGCCCCCGGCAAGATTATTATATCGCTGATAAAGTCTTAGTCATTTACTACCAGCTCTACGAACTGGCTCCTTACGCTTACGGTTTTCCCCAATTCCCCATCTCAGTCTACCAACTCCAGGATATCATCAGGGAAGACAGTCTCCTGGGGCCCATGCTGGCTAACAGCTAATCAGAAAGTAAGGCCTTCCTCATTTAAGGGATACATTAGCCTGCAGAAAAAGGCGAAATCGATTTGTTTTTAGCAGTCTGTCAAAAAACAGAGGCGTTTCCCAATGAAGGAACGCCTCGCTATTTTAATTAGCTGTGTATTAAAATCGAATAATCAAAAGAGGGGAAGCAGTCCGTTAATTCTCCAATGGTGACTTATACCCTTTAAAAGAATAGTGTCCGTTCCGGGACGAAGGGCCGGATACCGGCCATGGCAAAATGTTCAAAAACCCCTTGGCAAAGCCTGTATTCATAAGTCTACTATTATTTCATTTATCCTATCTACTAAAGCCTCCCAGGAAAATCTTTTTATACTGTCTCTTTTATCCGTTAAACAACTCTGTTTATTTCTCACTTTTGCTATCTGGCATAATATAGCTTCTTTAAGCTCCTCTCTAAATTTAGGTAAATCTTCTGCTACAGGCTTGTCTATATCATAAATCCTAGGCAATGGAACATATTTTATTATCCCGGATTCCTCTATCTCTTTACCTAAAAGGGTCATTAAAGCTTCTATTTCTGTAGTAACCACATACAAACCGGAGGCCAGCGCTTCTATGGCCGTTAGCCCTAATCCCTCATAAAAAGAAGGCATTAAAAAGATATCCTTTTTCCTGAGTTCTTCACCTAACTCTTTTTGATCTTTGACATTATATACTTTAATGCTCTTATCGTCCTTGATATAGGTTTCCAATTCCTTTTTGTTTTTCTCATCGGGGGTACCTATGATATCTAAAGTTATGTCTTCCAGATTTAAGTTTTTATACACCTTTAACAATTCATAGATCCCTTTGGACGGATCTATTTTGCCTGAGTAAACCAGTCTTATTTTTTTGCTATATTCCTTGGTTTCAGCAGGGTAAAAAATATTTTGATCAAAACCCCCACCTAGGGCAATTATCTTATCCCTGCTTATATCTTTGTAAGTGTTGATAATCTCGTCTTTTTGCTGCTCTGATGCGGAAAAGATCAAGTCTAGCCTATCTAAATTTCTAACATATTTTTGATAAATCCCAGGATTCTTTTGCGCCTGTCTAAGATCAGTATTGTGAAATATCCCTATTATTTTTGAATCAGGGAAGACCTCTACCACGATTGAAGACAATATCCAGAGATGGTGGGTAAAAATTATGTCCGGCTTATACCTTTTTTTAATGGAGATGAGCCTGTTCTTAAAAGCGTTGATCCACCGTTCAAACATCTCACCGGTCATTTCAGAATAAAGGGTGGTTTCGTAAGGCATAACATCGCTCATCCCTACTATCGGAAAAGGTAATTCCTCTGTTTTGAATTCGACACTATGTATATACTTTTCATCTAAAACATCCCATTTATAATCATCCTGTGTTCCAAAAACGGCCTCCTGTTGATAATTGTACTTCTTAAGGTTCTCTATTAAATTAGAAAAATAAACTCCGGAGCCGGTCCTTGTCGGCAACTGTGCCAATACATGTAATATCCTCATGCTGCCTCCCCAATTTTTAAATAAACTCTAGGAACCTCCAAGCTAGATGGGACAAGACTATCACGTTCATCTAGATTACAGACAACTTTGTCTTATTTACAGGTACATTATATCTATTTATGACGATGAAGCAAAGTAATCAACAAAAAGCCAAGGCAAATACCTTGGCTTAAAAAAATTAAATTTCTGGCAGTGACCTACTCTCCCAGGGGCTACCCCCAAGTACCATCGGCGCTGGAGAGCTTAACTTCCGTGTTCGGAATGGGAACGG
>JAAYOX010000273.1 GCA_012520135.1 Clostridia bacterium | reverse complement strand
TGAAGCGGCAAATACCCTGTCAGCGCTTTCCAGCAATTCTCTTTTCCAGCGATGGATCACGCCGGAATGGACTCCATAATCTGAAGCAATATCGGTAATCAAACGTTCTTCTTTAAGGGCTTCAAGACTCACTTCTTGCCCACCATTTAGCTTTTGGTGTCAGGTACCGTTATTAATATCCTTATAAATCCAATGCATAGGCCTACATTTTAAAGCGGGTTTTTCGGAGCCTTCCCTGACACCGTAGATTCACTACGGATATTCAATTCAGTATCCAGAACAATAGTTCTTTCGTTGATTCTTGCCATTGAATCCAGTATTTCAAGATAAGCGGTTATTCGGTCATTAAGAATTTTCCCTTCACGTTCATTCAAAGCTTCTTGCTTTGACAGCCAATGAATTGTAATAAACCCTACAGCTCCTGCAACGATAATTGTAGAAAGGAAACCAAAGATGCCCTGCCATATACTTTCTGACAACTCAAGAAAAACTGTCTGGTCAATCAACTGTGGCCTCCTTCCTTGATTGCGTTCAATGCCGGTTGGCGGCTTTACTCAGGCGTGCCGGTTTTGCCGCCGCTGCCGCTGGGCCAGGAGATACCGGATGTAGGCCAGATGCCGGCCAACTTGATTGCTTACGATGCTTTCCTGAAGAAAGGGGGCATCGTAAATGCTTGAATTGGAAATCGCAATTGCTGTAAAAAGCTCAAACTAAGCCGGAACCTTCGCTGATATGGCCCAGGTAACAGATGGTCAATCACATCAGGAATACCTGTACAAGCTTTTGACAGCTGAACTTAAGAATCGTGCACAAAGGCGGATAGCCAAACTGCTGGATAGTACCGGCTTCTACAGTATCAAAAACCTTTGACGAGATCCGGTTTGGCGAAATCACTCTTCCTACCGGCCTGACGCTGGAGTTTGAAGTCCCTTAATTTTCTACCAGGGAGAAGAAAAATATCATCATGTATGGCCGGACCGGCACCGGAAAAACAATGCTTTCAACTGCGCTTGGTGTGGCTGCATGCCAAAAAGGCATTCCTGTCCGGTTCTACCGTACTGCAGCACTGGTCAACCAGCTTTCGGAAGCAAAAAAATCTGGTACATTAGGCACAGCAATTAAAAAAATGGATAAAGCATCTGTCATTATCCTTGACGAGTGGGGGTATGTTCCCTACGACCGAACAGGTGCCCAACTGCTCTTTGACTATCTCTCCGATATACATGAAAAGAAATCCATCGTCTTGCAATAGTATGGAAAAACAACTTGCAATTTTCAGGAAAAAGCACTTGCAAAAAACACCCTTCGGACCAGCAACCGCTTCAACATCCCGATCCATCATGGCCATCAAAGCCTGGATCCAACAGCGGTACAAAAGCTTGTAAATCGGCCTTTAGCAGCTTCCTGTATATCCAATAGGGTTGGTTGTGGCATAAAAAACTTCTGTTCACTTTTTTTATTCGACTGTTTTACATTCTTGTGGTATGCTGGCATTGGCGGTAACCTCCTAGTGTGGTTTGTTTTCCCAAACATTATGCCATAACTGGGCCGGGAACCGCCACTCCAATTTCCACGGCTATTGGGACGTAAGCGTAAAGCCTTCCCCACATAGAAATAGCCTAACAACGATGTCATAATCCTCCTTGAGAACATATTTAAGTGAGGAGGAGTACTAATGGCTTTTGAAGAGTTAAGGAAACAGTGGGCTGATCG